>JAYKHG010000137.1:0-3766 GCA_035284825.1 Cyanobacteriota bacterium | reverse complement strand
CTTCCCATGACGATCGCTGTAGGACGCGCACCAGCGGCCCGGGGATGGTTCGACATCCTGGACGACTGGCTCAAGCGCGACCGCTTCGTTTTCGTGGGGTGGTCCGGTTTGTTGCTGTTTCCCTGTGCCTACCTGGCACTAGGGGGATGGCTGACCGGCACCACCTTCGTGACTTCCTGGTACACCCACGGCATTGCCAGCTCCTACCTGGAAGGTTGCAACTTCATCACCGCCGCCGTCAGCACCCCCGCTGATGCGATGGGCCATAGCCTTCTATTGCTTTGGGGCCCAGAAGCCCAAGGTGATTTTGTGCGCTGGTGCCAACTGGGTGGCCTGTGGCCGTTCGTGGCGCTCCATGGCGCCTTCGCGCTGATCGGCTTCATGCTGCGCCAATTTGAGATTGCCCGGCTGGTGGGCATTCGTCCTTATAACGCCATTGCGTTTTCTGGACCGATTGCGGTGTTTGTCAGTGTTTTCCTGATGTATCCGCTGGGTCAGAGCAGCTGGTTCTTTGCGCCTTCCTTCGGGGTGGCAGCGATTTTCCGCTTTTTGCTCTTCCTGCAGGGATTCCACAACTGGACCTTGAATCCCTTCCACATGATGGGAGTGGCCGGCATCCTCGGCGGTGCCCTGCTGTGTGCCATCCATGGCGCCACGGTGGAGAACACCCTGTTTGAGGATGGGGAGCAGGCGAACACCTTCCGGGCGTTCGAGCCCACCCAGGAGGAAGAGACCTACTCGATGGTGACTGCCAACCGTTTTTGGAGCCAGATCTTCGGGATCGCGTTTTCCAACAAGCGGTGGCTGCACTTTTTCATGCTGTTCGTGCCCGTAATGGGGCTGTGGACCAGCAGCATCGGGATCATCGGCCTGGCCCTGAACCTGCGCGCCTACGACTTCGTGTCCCAGGAAATCCGCGCGGCAGAGGATCCAGAGTTCGAAACTTTTTACACCAAAAACATTCTGCTCAACGAGGGGCTGCGTGCCTGGATGGCACCTGCAGACCAACCCCACGAAAAATTCGTCTTCCCTGAAGAGGTTCTGCCACGTGGAAACGCCCTCTGATCGGTTTTTATTCCATCCAACACACAAGCGCCGCAAGGCGCTTTTTTTTGGCTCACCACCCTTCCCTCTGATGAAGCACAGGTAGGATGTGCAGGTTCAGGCAGCAGTGACGTGAATGCTGATCCCCCTGGGGATCCTTTCGAAAGCGCCACCGGCTGTCATTTTCCCAACGGAGGAGGTGTCCATGGCTCAATGTTCTCATCAACTGGGTCTGCAGTTCGCGGAGAATGCCGCCTGATCTTGTCTTGATCGCCTGATCAACTTCTCCTAGATTTTTCGGTTCCGCACCGTGTGGACCCACCAACCCATTCCCCCGAAGTGATCTCACTCCGGGGGTTTTCTTTTGCTGTTGGTGTTTTCGCTCTTCAGCTGCCCTTTGATCGAGGCAATGGCCTTCGGCAGGCTTTTCCGTAGGGCCGCCAAGCGATTCAGCCTCCCTGACACCACCCCACTGAGATCCTCCAGGGCCTCTAGGGCAGGTTCCCGCCTCACCGGGGCAGGGGAGGCCGATAGAACCGCATGGGCCTTGACGGGTTGCCAGTTCGCCAACAACACCACGGCTTGGTAGGCCACGGGCCAGGGGTTGGAGGGATTCTCCCGCTGGAGAAGGCCATACCACTGGGCGGCCTCTTGGGGTCTGTTTCGCAGGGTGGCGATCAGGGCCAGGCTCCAGAGGGCATCCGGGTCTTGAGGCTGGTGTTGCAGGCGCTGCTGGGCCCAGCGGCGCACCCGATCTTGATAGAGAAAATGGGCATCGAGCTGGTGCTCAGGGCCGATCCTGGCGAAAAGGGGCCCAAGCCCGGAAGGTCCCCGTTCCATCCCCCTGGCGAGTTGGATGAATGGGGCATCGAAGGGTTCGGCCTGGGGGCCTGGGCGGCGCTGCCACAGCTCCACCTGCCGGTCCTTACTCCAGGGCCAGGCATCGACCCGCTGGAAGCGCCCATCGGCCCGCACCCGATGGCTGAGCTCTCGGGAGAAGGGCCGATTCGTGCCCTGATCCCCCGTGGCCAGCAGAATCCATTCGCTTCGCTCCAGAACGAGCGGATGCTCATGGCGCGCCCGGCCGAGCCGTCGTCCTTCAATCCGTCCTCCCCCGAGGCGCCCGAAGGTGGTCACCGTCTGCTCGTTGATTTCGGGGTTTCCCGGCACCACCAAAAGGGTGGTGGGGGCGTCCCCCACCAGAGATCGAAGCCGGGCCGTCACCTTGGCCACTGGGGCAGGGGCGCTGCGCTGGATTTGCCCCGCCGCTACGGATGCGGCCTGGGCGGCCGTGCCGGTGACACCCGCCAGGAGCAGCGCCCAGGCTAAGGATGGCCCGGCTTTGCGTTTGAGCCAAAGGCCCACCTCCCACCAGGCCCGGGCCAGGAGAATCACCACCACCGGCAGCACGGGCGTGATGTAGCGCGCATCTTTGTTAGGGCTCAAGGTGGTGAAGAGCCATCCGCCCAGGGCGCAGAGCAGCAACCACCCCCACCCCGCAGGAAGCCTTTTGGCCATCGGCCATCCCCTCGCCATCAGGGAGGCGGCCACGGGCAGGGTGGGCAGAAGCACCAGGCCCAGTTGGGCGGGAAGCCGCTTCAGATACCAAGTGAAGGAAAGCCAGCTCCAGACGGGGGGATCCCCCTCCGCTGCGGCCGATTCCAGGACCGCCCGATTGGTGCCCCCCAGGGTGGTGATCCAATTGTGGTGGAGCCAGGGCAGCAGGAGGGCGAGGACCACGGCGCCCCCCACCAGCACCTGCCAGCGCCGTTGCCGTTGATGGCGCCCCATGCTGGTTCCGATCGCCCAGAGGAGAGGTCCTGTGAGCAGCAGCAGGGCGCTCTGCTTCACGAGCAGGGCGGCGGCCATCGCCGTGGCGGCCGCCAGCATCTGCCCCCACCTGCCCCCTTTGGGAGCCTCCGCCTGCCAGCGACCCAAAAGCCACAGCGCCAAGGTGCCGGTGGCGGCAAGGGGGAGATCCAAGGTGTAATCCACCCGCAGGTGGATGAGCCCTGGGGTGAGGAGGAGCAAGGCGGCGCACAGCAGGCCGAAGCCCCGCCCCAGCAGCTCTCGCCCCCAGAGGGCAACCACCACCATCATCAGGGCCTGCCAGATCGCCAGGGCCCAGCTGGCCTGATCCGGAGTGTCGCCGGCGATGGCCATCACAGCGCCGTTCACCAGGGAGGCCAACGGGGGAATTTTGGGGGAAAGATCCAGGAGCGCCTGCCAGCCCTGCCATTGGCCAGGGCTGAGCAGGCCCAGGGCCCGGCCATGGTCGACGGCACTATTGAGATAGTCGGCCTGGTCCCAGCTCGGCAGGCGCTGGTCGAGGGCGAGCCAAAGACGATCCGCTGCGGTGCCCAACGCCCAGAGGCCGGCCAGGCTCACCCACCAGAGGAGATGGAGCTGTCGTTGGCTGATCGGCCGGGGGGGATGGAGGTTCTGCAGCGCAGCAGAGCAAGCTCCCTGCAGTGTGGCTCCCGGCATCCCCTGTTCAATGGGCCTGAAACCATTGCCGCAACACTCCAGACGAGGGCGTTCAGTGTTCTGTCACACCAGGGGGGGTACTTCTGGTCACATCTGGCCACAATTCTTTTGGCGCCTTGCGCCTGTTGTGTGAGGTTTAACCCCATGAAACTCTTCCAGCAATTGCTGGTGGCGCCTGCGGCCCTTGGCCTGATGGCTCCCTTCGCGGCCAATGCCGCAGATCTGAATCTCAATG
>JAYKHG010000136.1:0-12751 GCA_035284825.1 Cyanobacteriota bacterium | reverse complement strand
CAAGATCCCCTTCTTTGTGCGGGGGAAAGTTCGGCGCAACACCGAAACCTTTGCCCGCGAGCGGGGCCTGAGCGCCATCACCAGCGAAACGCTCTACGACGCCAAGGCCCATTTCAGCCGCTGAGCCCTTGTGGGCGGTTCATCTGATCGCCACTACCTTGTCAAAGGCACGATCTCTTTTCCATGGTCATTCGCACCCGCCTCGTTGAGCTCTCCAGCCTGGAGGCCGTGGCATACCGCCAGAAACTCCGGGGCGGCCAGGTGGGAGTGGTGATTCTCCGGCAGGACTCGGCCCAGCCTGGTCTTGCCCTCCTCAACCGCCAGAGCGGTTCCGCCGATCCCGCCCATAACACCTCCTCCGACCTCTATCCCCTGGAGGCCTTCGAGGAGGCCATCGAGCTCACCGCCGGCTTGCCCTACTCCAGCCGGGGTCCCGTGCGCTCCCCCGCAGCTGTGGGTGCGGGCACAGGAGGAGAGGCACCTGTGCCGGCGGAACTGGGCGAAGACGCTTCGCCCGAGGCCGTGGCCACGGTGAACAGCGCTGACTATGGGGCCATCGTGAAGGCCTACACCAACAAAAAAGGGGAGCTGTCCTATGAGCTGCTCAACAAGGCCCTGATTCAAGCCGCACGCTCCAATCCCTTCGTGGCCACCATGGTGGCCAATGGGGCTTCCCTAGAGGAGATTCGCGACCATGTGGTGAAGGCCAACTTCGAGGCCGTCACCGGCAACCGTTCGCTCAGCCAGGTGGAGGTGACCCGCATTGTTGAGCTATTGGACGAGGTGAGCCCCCGCTCGGTGCTGCGGGAGCTCAACGACGACCTGCGCCAGCTGCTTGCCAACGCCAACCGCTGATGCCCCCTCTTGGGGAGAAGAGCGATTCGGAGGTCCTAGCGGTCGTTGCTTCCGGGAATGGTCACCAGGGCCATGCTGACCAACAGCAGGCTGCAGATCAAAAACCCCACCGGCCTGCCGGCTCCGACCCCCTGGATGAGTCGCGTCACTCCTAGGAGCCAAACCAACCCCATCACCAATCCCCCGGCCACCCTGCCCTTTCGACCCAACGCCCGTTGGAGTCCGCCAGCGGCAAGGAGGCTGGCTCCTGTGAGCAGCCCGTAGACCACTAGAAAACTTGGTCCGTTGAGGTTGTAAGGGAAGGGAAGCGCCCCACCACCGAACTGCTCAGCCGCCACAGCCGCCGCCCCCCCCACAACCGCCACACCCCCCGCCCCCGCAACCGCTCCCGCTGCCCCCGCAACCGCTCCCGCTGCCCCCGCAACCGCTGGAGTTCCCCCCACGCCCCCTGTTGCGGTTGGTGCCAGATTGGGATCGTTTTCTTCTTGCAACGGCTGCGGCTAGCACCAGCACCAACACCAGAACGATGAGCAGGAACAGGGGGTGGGTGGCCAGGAGCAGGAGCCCCACGCCCCCCAGGTCCAACAGGGCCGATCCCGTGATGAATTGGCGCAGCCTGCCTGGGCGAAGCCAAGGCGGCTTGGGCCCCAGGCGCCGATGCCGGGCCACTAACCGGTATCTGGACCCATCCACCCTGTGCCACCGCTCCTCCCCCCGGAACCGCTCCTCGGTGGGGGGCCAGAGGTCGGCTGGCGGGGGCTCGCCGAAGGCGGCCCGATAGCTCCTCAGGGTGAGGTCGTACCAATCCCTGAGCATCTGCTCCTCCCCTGGCCTCCCTTTGGAGGGGGAGTGATGTAGCGCCTGGCCCAGCACCTGGGGGCAAAAGTCATCCCAGTACCCCCGGGTGTCGAGCAGGTGCTGATGCCAGGCCTGGTCAATCGCGTCGGGGGGGCACACCGGGTGGCCCGCCGCCACCGCCAGGTAGAGAAACCTGCGATACTCAGCGATCACCCTGGCCGCATGGTCGCTGGTCCAGAGGTTTTCGCGGGCCAGTTTCCCCGCGAAGGTGAGTTCACTTCCGGGAGGATCCAGGCACCAGGCCTGAAGACGTCCATGGAGATCGGGGCGTGCCAGCGGCACATCTTGGGGCGAGACAGGTTGGAGGGTGGTCCTCATGGTGGGTCCATGCTCTGGCCTCCCTTGGTTGCGGGAACGGGGGGGCTGATTCACGTCGTTAGCTTGCGAAACCTCTTTGTTTCGCTTTGCGTGATCCCCACCCAACGCCTTGGCCGCTGTCTTTGGATAAAGGCAGTGCCCCTGGCCTATTTCGGTTCCCCATGACCTCCACCCTTCAGCCCCCCGCCACCACCGGCAGCCGCCCCCTGGGAGGTAGCCACCGGGAAGACGGTGAGGGCAGCGTGCAGGTGCATCAGGACGACAGCCTGCGCATCGAGGAGGGGGCTTTGGTGATCGCCGTCTATGGCAAGGGCGGCATCGGTAAATCCACCACCTCCTCCAACCTCTCGGCTGCTTTCTCCAAGCTCGGCAAGCGGGTGTTGCAGATCGGCTGTGATCCCAAGCACGATTCCACCTTCACCCTCACCAAGCAGATGGTGCCCACGGTGATCGACATCCTGGAGACGGTGGATTTTCACACCGAGGAGCTGCGCCCAGAAGATTTCATGTTTGAAGGCTTCAATGGGGTGCAGTGCATTGAGGCCGGTGGCCCACCGGCGGGCACAGGGTGCGGTGGTTACGTCACTGGTCAGACGGTGAAGCTGCTGAAGGAGCACCATTTGCTGGAAGACACCGATGTGGTGATCTTCGATGTGCTGGGCGATGTGGTGTGCGGGGGCTTTGCCGCACCCCTCCAACACGCCCACTACTGTCTCATCGTGACGGCCAATGATTTCGATTCCATCTTCGCGATGAATCGCATCATTGCCGCCATCCAAGCCAAGGCAAAAAACTACAAAGTTCGTCTTGGCGGTGTGGTGGCCAACCGCAGCAAGGACACGGACCAGATCGACAAGTTCAACGATCGGGTCGGCATGAAAACCATGGCCCATTTTCGCGATGTGGATGCCATCCGTCGCTCCCGTTTGAAGAAATGCACGATCTTTGAGATGGAGCCCAGCCCGGAGGTGGAGGCGGTGCAGCAGGAATACCTAAACCTGGCCCGTACGATGTTAGAAAACGTCAAGCCTTTGGAGGCCGAATCCCTCAAAGATCGGGAAATCTTTGATCTCCTGGGTTTTGATTAAGACCGCCTACGCTCTCTCCATCATAGGGTCAGAGCCGGAATTGGGATCGCTTGTTCTGGTCGATGCTGCGGTTCAACAGTTCACCGAGGGTGAGCCCAATGGGTAGATCTCCTGCAAAGGCACTGCCTTGCACGTGGCGGAACAGTTTGTTTTCCACCAGAAGATATTGCATGTCTGACAGCGGTACGGATCCTTCCTTTTCAACGATCTCTGAGGCGTTCCGCAACATATAGCCCACGAAGTTCCGCAATGGGGCTTTGGCAGCCATCTGCCGGGCATTGACATAGATGAACATCGGCCGTGAAAGGGGCTGATAGCTCTCATTTTGCACAGTTTTCACCGAGGGCAGCACCTTTCCCTTGGGCCCAACAATGGCCATGGCCCTTAACTTGTTGGCGTTGGCTTTGTAATAAGCAAAACCGAAATATCCCATGCCTCCCTCCGTGTTCGCTACTCCTTTAACCAGTAGGTTGTCGTCCTCGCTGCTGGTGGTGTCACTTCTGCCGTTTCCCTGCTCACCAGTGATGGCCTTTGTGAAGTAGTCAAAGGTGCCGGAGTCTCTTCCAGGGTTGAAGAGTTTGATGGGTTGGGCGGGCCAGCTGGATCGCACCTGGTTCCATCGCACCACCTTGTTCTGTGCCGATCGGGACCACAGCTTCTTGAGTTCAGACACCGTGATGTCCTGGGCCCAGGTGTTGCCGGGATGCACCACCACTGTGATGGCATCAAAGCCGATGGGCAACTCATAGAAGGTCACCCCAGCGGCCTTGCAGGCCGCGAGTTCCTTGCTGCTGATTGGCCGAGAGGCGTTGCTGATGGCAGTTTTTCCGCTGCAAAACTCGCGGAAACCTGCGCTTGTGCCGTTTTCCACAACAGGGTTGAAGCGGACGGCTTTGCCCTGGGCGGTTGCTTGGAAGCCCTTGATGGCCAACTCCGTGATCGGTCCCACCGTGCTGGAACCGCTGATCGCGATGGCGTCACCCGCAGGCTGGGCCCATGGCCCGGTGTTGGTGATGCCCACCAAAACACACCCCATCCCTGCCAGCACGCGATATGCCGTGGGGCTGGGCAATCTGGATCGGCCCATCGAATCCTCCTTTCCCTTTTCATCCTCGTGTGGTCAGGGAAAGGAAGCGTTAACCCCGGATTAAGCCCTTCCTGCATCCCAATCACCAGGTGGTCTGTTTAAACATCCCTGCGGCTGAACGTGTCACAGCTGTTGATGTCGCCTGTTTTCAGCCCCGTGGCGAACCAACGCTGCCTTTGCTGGGACGTTCCGTGGGTGAAGGAATCTGGCCGCACCCGCCCACTGCTCTGACGTTGCAGGGCGTCGTCCCCAATGCGCGCGGCGGCATTCATGGCCTCCTCGATATCCCCTTCTTCCAGGGTGCGCCGTTGTTTTGCCGTGGCGTGGGCCCACACCCCTGCTAAGCAGTCGGCCTGGAGCTCCAGGCGTACGGAGAGCTGATTGGCCTGGGCTTCTGGCAGGCGCTGTTTCATCTGGGTCACCTTTTGTTCGATGCCCAGTTGGTGTTGCACATGGTGCCCCACTTCATGGGCGACAACATAGGCCTGGGCAAAATCTCCGGGAGCCCCCAGTTGTTGCCGTAACTGGCGATAGAAATTCAAGTCAATGTAAACCTTTTGATCCCGGGGGCAGTAGAAGGGCCCCATGGCCCCGGAGGCCTGACCACAGGCGGACGCCACGGCTCCGTCAAAGAGCACCAGGGTGGGGGGGCGATAGGAGCGTCCGATCTCTCGGAACTCCTTTTCCCAGGTGTCTTCCGTGTCGGCGAGCACCACCGATACGAAATCAGCCAGCTGGTTTTCCTGGGCCGTGGGTTGCTTTGGTCGGCTGGCGGTGGGCCCTCCCAGGCCTCCCCCGGTTCCCATCTGTTGGAGCACCACCATGGGATCACCCCCCAGGAGGCCCACCACCACGGCAAGCAGCAGGCCCCCCAGGCCAATCCCCCCCGCTGCCATGGCGGGGCCTGACATCCCTCGCCGGTCGTCCACATTGTCGCTCCGACGACCGTCGCTCCAACGCATCGATGTGCTCCTGCTTAGATTTCAGCGGCGGCGCGTTCCACCAAACGCCTTGCCACGGCTTGGATGCCCGTGTGCTGGTAGGTGTCGGTGAAGGCGTCTAAGAAGATGGCCAATTGCTGGAAACCCCCTTGCCATGGGCCGAGGGTAGTCTCCAAGGCCCGGACGGCACGCTGGCTTGTGAGGCCCAGCTGACTTGAAAACCCTCCTGCCCAATCCAGCCAGGTGTCGACACCACGCCGCAGGAAATTGAGATGGGCCTCATCTCCCCTCCCTGGAATCATGGCCGCCATCCCCGCATAGGCCGGCAATTGCCGCAGTTCCTGATGTCCCACCCGGCCGAGCAGGCTATCCATCCGCTCGAGGGCTTGATCCCCTAGGGGGAGCAGGGCGTCGAAGCACACGAGGGCCGCCATGCGCACTTTGGCCTCCCCCGCATATTCATTGAGGGAAGCCCGGAAATCGGCAAAGCTGTTGCCAGGTAGGCCGTTCACCTGGGTGAACGCCAGCATTTCCGAAGCCACCTTCAAGCTCAGATCCGCCGCCTGCAGGGTGTCGGTGGGGGGGGTGAGATTGGCCAGCCGTTTCACAAGAGGCAAGCCGCCGGTGACATTGGCCAGCACCCTCAGCCCACCAGCGGCCTTCTGGGACCGGTTGACGGCGTCATAAAGGCTCATCGCTCGGGTGTAGCCCTCGTGGCGGGCTCGGCTGAGCTGATCGGCTCGCTCCCTCACCTGTTGCATCAGCTCAGGATCGCTGGTGCCCAGCACATCGCCGATCAGTTCTTCCGCACTGGTGACATTGCGCCATCCCCCTGGGACCAGGGTGCTGATTCCCCGAAGGGAGAGAACGGTCAGATTGCGGCGGGGCAGGCGCTCGAGGCGCTCAAGAACGGTGGCGCTCATGCGGCGGGCTCCAGGACAGGGGACTGTTGCCGCTGGGGCAGCGGCCGTTTCAGAGGGGCCCCCTTTCCAGCGGGAAGGGAACGGGATTCGCGTTGTGCTTCGGGAGCCAAGGTCTGTGGAGCCAGGGCCGCCAGGGCTTTGAGATCAAAGGCGTTCAGGAGGTCGTGGCGGTCGTCAGCGGTGAGCCCGGCCCCCTGGCCGATCACTTTCACCTGGAAACGATCGGCCACCAGCAAGGCACTGGCCTGGGTCCCCTGGTCCACCAGGGGCCAGCTTTGCAGCTCAAGTTTGGCCCCGCTGAACTTCGCCCGGGTGGTGGGGGAGGTGAGCACGTCAGAGATGGAGAGCAAGGCCTTGGTGGACTCACCCTCCTTCAAGCGGGCCTGGCTGAAGCCCCGCTTCTCCTGGGTGAACACCAGCTGTTCTCCAGGGTGAAGCTTGGGAAAAAGCGGATTGAAGGCTGGGCCGTTGACCACCAATCGGGTGGAGACGTTGCCCACCGTGCCTCCAGGCAACCAGGAGCGGAAGGGCAGAAACAGGAACGCGCCGATGAGCAGGCCAGCAACAAGCAGCAGACCGAGCACCCAGCGCAGGGTGCGGGACATGAAAGGGAGCGTGCAGCTACTGACGTGTTAGCAACTCTGTGCTGTTTTGCCTGGGAATCACCGCAATTTGCCTGGTTTCTCTCCCCAAGTGACACACTCTCAAAGACCCACCAGTTTCAAGGAGAGATCCCAGAGCCGGGATGCGGTGACCGGGTTGCTGGCCTTGTCTGAGAGCTCCTGGGAAAACTGTTGGCCATCCTTGCGTTGCCTGTTGCCCCAGCTCCAGTGCACTCCGGAGACGGCGAAGGCCGGTTCTGCCACCACATCGGCCACCCGCTGTCCGGCCAGGGCCTGGCTCACGTACCCACCGGTGATGTTTTTTTGAAACCAGGGGAAGATCGTCTGGAACGCCGTAGGGGTGTTGCGGAAGAGGGGGGTGTCGGCCACACAGCCGGGATAGAGCGACGTGAAAACAATGCCCGTGCGTCCATGCTCCCGCCGATGGAGTTCCTGGGTGGTGATCATGTTGCAGAGCTTGCTGTCCTTGTAGGCCTTCCCCGGTTTGAAGGCACCGCCATCCGCCATGCTGATCGGGGCTTGGAAGCCAGCCTCAAAGCCGGCTAGATCCCCAAGGTCTGCGGGTGCTGGGATCGGAATCTTCCCCCCCAGCTCCTTGGAATTGGCCGTCACCGTGCCGAGGACCACGAGGCGGCGGGAGGGATGGCTGGAGCGTTCCAGATCGGGCAGCAGCAGCTGAATCAGGAGAAAGTGCCCCAGGTGGTTGGTGGCCATCGAAAGTTCGAAGCCCTGGGGGGAGCGCAGGGGCTCCTTCAGCCGTGGCATGTAGACGGCGGCGTTGATCACCAGGGCATCCAGCGGTAGCCCTGAGGCATGGAAGCTGGCCACGAGCTGGCGCACGCTGTCCAAATCTCCCAGGTCCACCTGGAGATGGGTCACCGAGGCATCGGGGATGGCTAGAGCGGCCTGGGCTCGCCGGGCTTTTAGAGGATCGCGGCAGGCCATTACCACGTGCCATCCCCGATCCACGAGGCTCTTGGTGGTGAAAAGACCAACCCCCGATGAAGCCCCCGTCACCAGAACAGTTCCAGAGACCGGGCGAGTGTCGCCGCCGCCGCCTTGGGTGCCGCTCATGAAGTGGGGTGGAGGACGGAGGATCGCATCAACTTAAGAGCTAGGGGCGCTGGAGGCGGGGAGCCATGGCCACGGCTGGGCGCTCTGGCAGGGGATCCGCCGATTGCCAGACGACCCGTAGTCGATTCGGGGCAATCCATTGACTCTGTTCCCGGATCAGCTTCTGCTCCCCATCCACCATGAACAACTCATCGAAACGGTCGCGGGCCTTGGACAGCTGGGCTTTTTCGATGTCCAACACCGCACTGAGCTCCCCTTGGCGATCCATGCGCTCTTGGTAAGCACCAGCAAGACGGCAGAGACTTACTCCCGCCACCACCACAAGTCCCAGCTTCACCGTCAGACCGATGACACTGCAGATCAATTCCCGGCGGTCTTCATGGAGCGATAGGACCTCGGCCCCAGTGGAGACCACCAGGGGAGCGGGTTTGGTGGTGGAGCCGCTCTGCGTGGCCCTGCTGCTTTTCCTGCCGCTACCGACCGCTGACCCCGTCAAGGGCCCCTTCGGTTGGGAGGGGCGGGCCCGCCGAGGCTTGGCAGGGGTGAAGGTGCTGGCCTGGAGAGGAGAGGGCACCACAGAGTGTTCAAACAGGCCCTGCTTATACCGTGGCAGGAATGTCCTGCCAAGGCCCCTCCAGCTCTTGGTTTGGCCGCATCAGGCCTTGAACAGGCTGAAACTCAGTCGCACAGCCAGCACACCCGCATGGGCGGCCACCACCAGGGCAATCAGGATTTCCGTCTGGGTCAGCATGATCGGGGAATGGAAACCCACCCATTCTTTGCCTTCTGCCCGCTACGGTCCACCCCTGTAGCAGGCCCTGTCACAGCTCTTGATGGCCCATCCCCCTGCGCTTCTCTCCATCAGCCGCCAGCAGATCGCCAGTCTCGACCTGACCCCCATGGACCCATGGATGGCCATGACCGTGGCCGAGCTCATGCCCCATGCCGGCACCTTGGACCTTCAGTTCGACTGGCCCACCTCCCCGGAGGATCCAAGGGAGCTCTCTGAAATCCCCGAGGTTCGGCTTTGGGGTTTGCGGGCTGATGCGGAATGCCCCTGGCTTCCCCTGCTCCTGGAACGGGCCAGCGGCACCCTCGCCAGGCACGTGGCCATGGTGTTGCCCCACCGCTTCAGCCGAAACGAAGGCCTTCAGTTCGCTCCAGACAGCCTGGAGCTCTGGATCAGCCATCGCCTGTTCCACCTGGACGCCCTCTGCCGCCATGCCGGTTTGGATTGTCGTCAGGGAATGGGTCAGATGGCCGCGGTGCTGGGCTACGACTTAGACCCCAGCTTTTGGGGGTTTGCCCCCCGGGCTTGAGTGGATGAACTCCCTTCGCCTCCACAAACTTCCCTCCTGCTCCCTCCCAGGCTCCCTGCAGATGGCCATCGATGTCTGGCTTTTGGAGCGGGTGCTCCAGGGCCAACGTCAGGGGCCACTGTTGCGTTTTTATCGCTGGAGCACCCCCACCCTGTCCTTGGGCAACCATCAGCGCCAGCTCGACCCATGCTGGCTTCAGCTGGCGGCTGAGGGGCGTCTGGCGCTGGTTCGCCGTCCAAGTGGCGGCTCAGCCGTTCTCCATGGCGGGGATCTCACCTATGCCTTGATCTGGCCCAATCCTCCCCGTCGTCGGCGAGAGGCTTACCACCTCAGCTGCCTTTGGCTCCAAGAGGCGTTTTCCGCCATGGGACTGCCCCTGGAATTTGGTGATAGCCCCGTGCGGCCCCATCAAGCCAACTGTTTTGCCACCAGCACGGCCGCTGACCTGGTGCATCCCGGGGGGCAAAAGCGCATCGGCAGTGCCCAGAGGTGGCAGGGCCATGGCTTGCTGCAGCACGGAAGTGTGGCCATTCAGCCCGATGGAGCCCTGTGGGAGGAGGTGTTCGGATGTTCTGCCCCTCGCCTACCGAAGCTTCCGATGTCGGGGGAAGCGTTGGAAACCCATCTCTTGGGTTTTGCCCGGCAGTGGTTGGCAACAGTCTCTCCCCAGACCCAGGGCGATGGTGAGGGCGTTGGGTTGATCAACGATCCTCTCCAGGATTGGGAGTGGGAGGCTGTGCGCATCCGCCAGGGAACTTACGACGTGCTCGGTGTGGCCGGGACAGACTCGGCCGATTCAGCGATGGCCCTGGCGACCGGTTCGAGTGCCAAACCCAAGGGATAGGTGTTTTGCTGACGCGCGCGGGTCAGGAGGGCTTCGGGTAGGCGCACCCCGAGTCGCGACAACACAGCCTCCCCGAGGTCGGGACGCTCAATGGTTCCGTTGGGCAAACCCGTGGCCCCCAACACCAGAAGCCTGGGTTGTTGATGGAGGGCGAGCACGGCCCTCCAGAGGGGCGCATCCTCCCGAATGGAATGCAGGCTGGAGAGGGGTTGCATGTGATCCCCCACCGTGTCCGTATCCCAGCGCTGAATCGGGAGCTCCTGGAGGGGTTGTTCGTCAATCACCCCCTTCCAGCGGCCTTGATCGCACACCAACAGCCAATCCGCAGGACCCTCACCCCCAGCCAGGACCCCAGGGCGATTGGCGGTGGTGGCCGAGGGGGCAGGCGTCAGTCGAAGTTGACTCACCTTTCTCAGGGGGTCCTTCGCCTCAAGCACCCGATAGCGCCGCTTGGCCACATCCTGCACGCGAAGATCAGCCAGGATGCGCTCCAAGAGCATCAGTTGCTGCTGGCTGCGGGAGGCCCCGAGCCCCATCCAACCGAGGAGCAAAAGCCAGAGGCCAAATCCCACCCCCTTGAGGGTGAGCATCACGCCCAGCCCAATGGCCAGTAGGGAAAGAAAGCGTCCGAATCCATTGGCCACTTCCACCCCCCGTCGCTGGCTCCCGGAGACTTGCCAGACAAGAGCTTTCAGAATTCGACCCCCATCGAGGGGTAAACCCGGCAACAGGTTGAACAGGGCGAGAACCAGGTTCAGTTCCCCAAGCCGCTGGGCCATCTCCCCCAAGGCAGGAGAGAAATGGGCGGCGGCATGATGACCCAGCAGCAGGGTGGCCCCGAGGAGCAGGCTCACCGCAGGACCAGCCGCCGCCATGAGAAATTCACCCCGGGCGGTTTTGCACTCCGATTCGGTGTTGGCCACACCTCCGAGGAAAAACAGGGTGATGCTTCGCACCCTCACCCCCTGACCCATCGCCACGAAGGAATGGCCCAACTCGTGCAGCACCACCGAGAGGAACAGCAGGAGAGCGGAGGCCAAGGAAAGGGGCCAGATCTGTGTTGTTGACACGGCAGTGCCGAGGGAGTCCTGGTACTCCCTGGCAAAGACAACGGTCAGCAGGACCAGGACGAGGAACCAGGTGGGGTGAAGGCGCAGGGAAATGCCGCGGATTCGCATGAGTTCCCAGCCTTGACCCACAGCCTGATCCGCCAAACTTGATGGATTCAATCTTAGAAAGGACCCAGACAGCTGTTGATTGGTGGTGCCTGATCACCGCATCCCCACAGGATGCAAAGCGTCCAAGAACACCCGGCTGAAAATCTGTGGATTGAGGGACCCTGCCCAGGCATCAGCCATCGCCGGGGCGGGTACCGATGCCATTGGGGTGGTGGCCGTTCCAGGGTCGCCCAGGTTCCTGCCGGTGGAACAGCGTCCACCCCTTTTTGCCGCCATGCGTCAGGGGCACCCTCACTGTCTGGGTGTGTTGGTTGTTGCCAATCCCCAAGATCGTGATCTCCCTCACCTCGATGCAGGCAAGGGCCACCATGTGGTTCAACTCCATGGGAGTGAATCGCCCGGGCGGTGTCGGGAGCTGAGACAGGTCCTTGGTTCGGAGGTCGCCCTGTGGAAGGCCCTGCGGATTCGCTCTCCAGAGGATCTCCAGCGCTGGGAGGACTATGGGGATGTGGTGGATGCCTTGTTATTGGATGCTTGGGTGCCGGATCAATTGGGGGGCACAGGTCATCGGATTCCCCTGGGCTGGTTGGAGGGATTTGCCCCGGAGCTTCCCTGGTGGTTGGCGGGGGGAATCAGCCCAGAAACGATCCGCTCGGTGCTGGATGAGGTGAAACCCTTCGGCCTGGACGCCTCCAGTGGGGTGGAGGTGCGACCAGGGCTGAAGGATCTCCAACGGGTCTATCAGCTGATCGAGGCACTTTGAGAGGGGTTACAACAGGGATTCCTGTTGCTTCACCAGTTCAAAGAATTCCTGCTTCAAGGAGGGATCCAGGCGGAAATCTCCCCTCACAACGGAATTCATCATGCTGGTTTGAGGTTCCTTGACCCCCCGCCACTTCATGCAGTAGTGCTGCGCTTTGACAAGAATGGCCAATCCCTTGGGTTGGCAGAGCCGTTCGATTTCGTCCGCCAGGATGATCACGGCCTCCTCTTGGATATGGGGCCTGGAAAACACCCAGTCGGCCACACGGGAGAATTTTGAGAGACCAATGACCCGTTCCCCTGGCTTGATGCCGATCCAGCAATTGCCAAGGATGGGGACAAGATGGTGGGAACAAGCCGAACGGACAGTGATCGGGCCAACGGTGTAAATCTCGTCTAGGTTTTTGACGTTGGGAAAACTTGCGATCTTGGGTTGTTCCTGATAGCGCCCCTTGAACACTTCATGGAGATACATGCGAGCAACCCGCTCGGCGGTCTCCTCTGTGTTGTGATCGTTATCAATATCAATCACAAGGCTGCGCAGCAGATCACGCACCTTTGACGTCACCTCCCGTTCCAACTCATCCAGGTCTCCGTCCTGAAGAAAAGAAGAAATGTTGTCATTGGCAAAGTAGGGCACATCTGCCTTCTCGAGACGTTGGCGAATCCGATCGCTGATGGGCAGCAAGGGTGCATCGTCTGCAGGAATGGGTCTGGAGCTAAAGCGGGGGGGGAGGGTGGAGGTCATTGGGAATAGGTCAGAAAGCACCGACAGCTGGCATGAGAGTGAGGTCCTCCACCACCTGGTGATGGGGCTGTTCGGCGAGGAAAAGCAGGGTTCGGGCCACCTGATCGGCTGAAAGCATCGCACGGCGATCGAA
>JAYKHG010000135.1:0-2617 GCA_035284825.1 Cyanobacteriota bacterium | reverse complement strand
TCCAGCAGCCAGCGGTTCACCGCCAGATCCGCCGCCGACACCGGCCCTTCGCCTCCTTCCTCCACCGTGAGCGCCGGGGGGAAGCCATGGGGGGGCTCCTCCCCACGGGCGTAGGCCCGCAGGATGGCCGCGGCCCCCCAAGCCAACCGGCGCAGTTCCCCCAGCAAGGCGTCGCCCTCCACACCCACCGGCAGGGACACACGGGGGGGCCAGGTGGGGGGAGCGGCCATCATGGAGGGGAAACGGCCATTGTGCCTACGGCTCAGGAGCAGCGGAGTTGGAGACGGCCGAACCCTCCCCGGGCGTGCTTTACCTGGTGGGCACACCGATTGGCAACCTGGAGGACCTTTCCCCCCGGGCCCGGCGCCTGCTGGCCCGCGTGGATCACTTGGCCTGTGAGGACACCCGTCGCAGTGGGCTCCTCCTGCAGGCCCTGCAGTGCAAGCGGCCCTTGATCAGCTTTCATCAGCACAACCAGGCCAGTCGCATCCCCCAACTGCTGGCCCATCTGGAGGCGGGGGAGTCGGTGGCCGTGATCAGCGACGCCGGGCTCCCGGCCCTCTCCGACCCGGGGGAGGACTTGGCCGCGGCGGCCCGCCAGGCCGGCCGCCGGGTGGTTTGCGTGCCTGGTCCCAGCGCCATCACCACCGCCCTGGTGAGCAGCGGGCTGCCCTGTGGGCGGTTTTGTTTCGAGGGGTTCCTGCCCCCCAAATCCCATCAGCGCCGGCAGCGGCTGCAGGAGCTGGCCGCTGATCCCCGCACCCTGGTGCTCTTTGAGGCCCCCCACCGGCTGGTGGCCCTGTTGGAGGACCTGTTGGCGGTGTGGGGGGACCGGCCCCTGCAGGTGGCCCGGGAACTCACCAAATGCCATGAGGAACAGGTGGGCCCCACGGTCAGCGCGGCCCTGGCCCACTTCCAGGCCACCCCGCCCCTGGGGGAATGCACCCTGGTGGTGGGTGGAGCGCCGGAGGCGGCGCCGGAGTGGGTGGAGGTGGAGTTGAGGGCCGCCCTGGAGGAGCTGATGGGGGAGGGCCACAGTGCCCGGGAAGCCAGCCGGCTCCTGGCGGAGCGCACGGGCCATCGCCGCCGGGATCTCTACGCCCTGTTGCATCGCCCCGTGCCGGGGGAAGATGGGGGGCCTACCCCTTGAGGTCGTCCATGCTGCTGCGGCTGCGCCTGGTGCTGGGAAGCGTGGCGGGGGCGCTGTTGGTGGGTTTGGCGGTGTGCCTGGGGGCCCAAAACCTCAGCGATCGCCCCTCCCTTCAGCTGGGCTTTGGCCGAACGGCCCCCCTGCCCAGTGGCTTTCTGCTGGGGGTGGCCCTGGCGGCGGGGTTGCTGAGCGGGGGCAGTGCGGCGGCGGTGGCCTTGGGCCAATCCAGGGAGGATCGCTGGGAGGAGTGAGCGGGCTTGGGAAAAGGCCAGGCCTCTGGGGCGTGCGGCCTAGACCTCCGGCAGGGCATAGAGGGCGCCTTCGATCACCACCCGGCTGATGCCCTGGGCTTGCAGATAGGGGGCCGTGCGGCCCAACAGGGCTGGATCGGGCAGCTTGATCACCCGCTGGGTGCGGCCGCAGTGGCGCTTGGCCTGGCGGGGATTCGTGAAGAGCACCAGGGCCTGGCGGTCTTGCTCGTCGGTGGGCAGCAGGCCCAGTTCCGGCATGTCCGCCAGGGGCCTGGCCTGGAGTTCCACGGTTTTGTCCACCAGCAGATAGGCACAGGGGGGAAGCACGGCCGGGCTCCAGGGGGCAGCCTGGATTTCCCGCTGGTCATCCACCGCGATGGGCAGCACGGCCACCGCATGGAACTCCCCTGAATCCTGGAACCCCTCGTCGTCGTCCTCTTCCGCGCTGAGCAGATCGTCCTCCCCGTCGTCATCGCCAAAATCGTCCGCATCGTCAATCGCCAGCACCGTGTTGCCGCTGTCTGCGGGTACAGGGGCTTCGGGCGCCTCGGGCTGGGCGCCTTCCGCCAGCTCCAGCGGCTCTGGCCCAAGATCAGCTTCAGGTTCCAGATCAACCTGATCCATCTCGGCCGCTGCCCCCTCTGGTGGGCTGTTCTCCAAGGGGCTGGCCGGGCTGCTGTCGATGGCCAGGGGGATTTGCTTGTCGCGGCTTCCCTTCCTCAGCCGTTCATCCCGCAGGGCCCCATAGGCCTCATGGCCCAGCTCCGCCCGCACCATCCGGGTGACCGTGGTGGAGCTGCAGCCGAAATAATCGGCCAGCAGCTGGGTGTTCTCACCCTCGCGAAACCGTTGCACCAGCTCCTGTTTTTGGTTGTCAGTGAGCTTGGCGGGAGCCATCGGGCTTTTCAGCACGGTTTTCCAGTGTAAGCCGTTCTTTGCTCCCCGCAGGGGAGACGGAGCTGGCAGGATGGCCTCGGGCTCCCTTAGCTCAGCTGGATAGAGCAGCTGCCTTCTAAGCAGCCGGTCGATGGTTCGAATCCATCAGGGGGCGTTTGAATCAGGGGCTGATTTTTCAGCCAAGATGCCTTGCCTTATTCCAGTGCTGGCCTGATCCCGAGGGCAGTGGCGGCTTGCTGCATCCGCCGATCGAAGCTGACCAGATGGGTGCAGCGGCTATGCAGCGCCACCGCCAGATGCAAAGCGTCACCGGCCCGCA
>JAYKHG010000134.1:0-11387 GCA_035284825.1 Cyanobacteriota bacterium | reverse complement strand
GCCCTGGTGATGACCCCGGGGTCTGCGGAGGCCACCGCCACCTGGCAAACGGGGATCGGGGCCCTCTTCGGCGCCGGCAATCTGGTGCTGCATGCCCGCCAGCTCGATTACTTCGCCCCCGCCACGGGCCTCAACCTCTTCACCCACACCTGGTCGCTGGGGGTGGAAGAGCAGTTCTATGTGCTCTTTCCCTTCCTCGTGTTTGCCAGTGGCTTTGTCCAGGGCGCCCCGGGGGGGGGGCGCCGGCTGGCCTGGATCCTGCTCGTGATCAGCGGCGCTTCCCTGGTGGGGTGGCTGGTGCTCAACCAAAGCAACCCTGGCCTGGCCTACTACCTCTTTCCCGTGCGCTTCTGGGAAATGGCCGCTGGCTCCCTGGCCTTTCTGGCCTGGCGGGCCCGTCCTCCCTCCGCCCTGCTCGCCCCCGCCTTCCCCACGGCCGCCCTGGGCCTGGCCCTGCTGGCCCTGCTTCTTTTGCCCAAGGGGGTGGCCGTGACCTCCACGGTGGCCGCGGTGGGCGTGACGGCGGGATTGCTCTGGGCCCTCCAGCCCCACCAGATCACCGCCCAGCTGCTGAGCACGGCTCCCATGCGCCAGATCGGCCTCCTCTCCTACGCCCTCTACCTCTGGCACTGGAGCGTCCTCTCGATCAGCGCCTGGACCGTGGGCACCCACCCCTGGACCGTCCCCTTCCAGGTGGGCCTGATTCTGCTGTTGGCCCTCTGGAGCCACCACACCATTGAAACGCCCCTCCGCCAGGCCCCCTGGGGCAGGACCCCCGGCCGCACCATCTTCTATGGCTTCATGGCTGCGGCCCTCGCCAGCCTCGTGATCTATGGCCAGGGCCATGGCTTGGAGGGGCGGTTGTTCGCCGGAGATGCCCGCAAGGTGGACTCCATCCCCTGGGAAGAACGGGTGAGGATCGGTGGTACGCCTGTGTCAGGGGAGCATTGCAACACGGGGCCGGAGGTGGCCCCAGGTCCCTTCACGCCCTATCAGCGTCGGTGCACCACCCCCCGCCGCCCCTTGGATCGCCAGCGGCTCTTCGTCCTGGGAGACAGCCATGCCCTAGCCCTGTTGCCCCTGGAGGACCGCTTGCACGCCAAGTTGCCACTTCAGATCACCCACTATTCCCGCAAGGGGTGCCCCATGCCCCCTTCCGCCTCCGGCCATGAATCCAGTGGGTGCTGGGCCTTCAGCCAACAGGCGCTGGATTCGGTGTTGGCGGAGGTGGGGCCGGGAGACCTGGTGCTCGTGCACAACTATTTCCGCTCCCATTTTGGCGAAGGGGAGGATACCCGCTCCATGCAGCTTGATCAGCAGGGGCGCCACATCCACGGGGAGGCGGCCAAGCTGGCCTACTACCAAGCGGCCCTGTCTTCCCTGGCGCAAGCCTTGGCCGGTAAGGGCGCCTCCCTGCTGATCGTGGCCGATGTGCCCCGCTTCCTCGCCCTAAAGGTGGATCGGAACCTCTGCGTGAAGCAATGGTTTCGCCCCTGGTTGCCGGCGTCCTGCCAACAGCCCCTCCAGCAATCCCTGGCGGCCCACCGCGCGGACACGGCTCCCATGGCTCGCCTGCTTGCCACCCTGGAGACCAACCACACCAATGTGCATGTGTTTGATCCGGCGGCGGTGCTCTGTGCCGATGGGGTGTGCCGCAGCCACGACGGCGCCGGGGAGCTGCTCTACCGGGACCGGGACCACCTCAGCGAGCGGGGGGCCTGGCGGTTGGCGGAACCCTTGGGTCAATTCCTGCAAACCCGAGGGTTGCTGTCCCCAGGGACCAGTCCCCAGCGCAGGACGTAAATTGAGCGCGCCAGCGCGAGGCCCCGATTGAGCCCTGATCCTGCGTTTCGTCCGATCCCGATCTTCATCGGCTACGACCCGCGGGAGCGGGCCGCCACCAACGTGCTCATCGACAGCCTCTATCAGCACAGCAGCCGTCCCCTCGCCATTTCCCCGATCGTTACGCCCCAGTTGGCCGGAGTGTTTCAGCGGGAGCGGGATCCAAAGCAGAGCACGGCCTTTTCCTTCACCCGCTTTCTCGTGCCTTGGCTGATGGGCTATCAGGGCTGGGCGATCTTCATGGATTGCGACATGCTCTGCCGTGGGGATATCGCTGAGCTTTGGGATCAGCGCGACGAGAACTATGCCGTGCTCTGTGTGCAGCATGAGCATGTGCCGAGTGAGAGTGTGAAGTTTCTCGGGGAGGTTCAGAGCCCCTATCCCAAGAAAAACTGGAGTTCCCTGATGCTCCTCAACTGCGCCCGCTGCACGGCCCTCACTCCGGACTACGTGAACGGGGCCACGGGCCTCGAACTCCATCGTTTCCATTGGCTCTCCGGCGACCATGAGATCGGCGCCCTGCCGGATCGCTGGAACCATCTGGTGGATGTGCAGCCCGCCCCCCAGGCGGCCGCGGCGGAAGGGGGCCCCACCCTGTTGCACTGGACCCTGGGTGGTCCCTGGTTCCGGGAGCAGCGCACCATGGGCGGCCCCCTGGCGGCGGAATGGTTCAGCGCCCGGGATGAAGCCCTGCGCCTGTGGGATTGAGCATCGTCACGGTGTGCATGAACCGCCGGGACCACCTGTTGGCAACGGCCCCACGGGTGGCGGCCTGGCCCCACCACAGGGAGCACCTGATCGTGGATTGGAGTAGCACGGTGCCCGTGCGGCGGGAGGAGCTGCCTGGGGATGAACGGGTCAGGCTGCTGCGGGTGGAGGGGGAGGGGCGCTGGAATTTATGCCGCGCCTACAACTTTGCGATGGCCCATGCCCATGGGGAGCTGGTGTTGAAGTTGGATGCGGATGCCTGGCCCACGGAGGCTTTTGATCCTTGGAGCCCCGACCTGGCAGGTCCGCTTTGTGCCTTTGGCAGTGGGCCCGGGGGTCGCCGTGGGCAATTTCTGATGGAACGGGACCTGTTTGACGCGGTGGGGGGATTCCATGAGCTGCTGGTGGGCTATGGCTTCGACGACAAGGATCTGCTGGCCCGCCTGCAGCAGCTCACCGGCGAGCCCGCCGCCGCCTTGCCCGAGGCGTGGATCGGGGTGATTCCCCACAGCGATGCGGAACGGGCGGAGCAGGGGGCGAGCCGGGGCGCCATGGCGGCAAGCCAGGGACTGGCGGCCATGCGGGCCACCCGGCTGGCCAATCGCCTCCTCGCGGCGAACTGCCCCTGGGGCCCCAGGACCCCCAGATCCCGCTACCGGCAGGAGGGCCCAGGGTTGTGGCGGCTGGAGCCGGAGTCCCTTCCCCGCCCTCCCCAGAAGGTGGCGGCCGAGGCCGAGCATGCCCGGCGGATGACCTTCTGGGGCTTTTTTCTGGCCATCCCGGAGGTTTTTCTGGAAGTGCTGCCCTACAGCCTGTTTCCACCCCCCCGAAAGGGGCGTTGGGACGTGCGCTGGTGGCATCGCCTCTGGTGGCAGACGGGACGGCGCTTCCTGGAGCTGCCCGTCCATGCCCTGGTGGGAGGCCGCCGCCTGCTCACGGGGCAGCCCACCGGCCTTTCGCCCGGCATCAGATGAAAGGGTTGAGCATCGTCACGGTGTGCATGAACCGCCGGGAGCACCTGCTGGCAACGGCGCCACGGGTGGCGGTCTGGCCCCACCATGGGGAACATCTGATCGTGGATTGGAGCAGCCGGGATCCCCTGCGGCGGGAAGAGTTGCCTGGGGATGAACGGGTCAGGCTGTTGCGGGTGGAGGGGGAGGGGCGCTGGAATTTATGCCGGGCCTACAACTTTGCGGTGGCCCATGCCAATGGGGATCTGGTGTTGAAGTTGGATGCGGATGCTTGGCCAACGGACGCCTTCGATCCCCTGTCGCCCGCTTTGCGGCTGTCCGGGGGGGGGCAGGTGTGCGCGTTTGGGAGTGGTCCAGAGGGACGAAAGGGCCAATTTCTGATCGAGCGCCAGCTGTTTGAGGCGGTGGGGGGATTCAATGAGTTGCTGGTGGGCTATGGGTTCGACGACAAGGATCTGCTGGGCCGTTTGCTGCAGGTCTGCGGCGAACAATCTTGTCCCCTCCCCCAGGAGTGGATCGGGGTGATCCACCACAGCGATGGGGAGCGGGCGGAGCAGGGGGCGAGGCGGGGTGCGATGGCGGAGAGCCAGGGGTTGGCGGCGATGCGGGCTACCCGGCTGGCCAACCGTCTCCTCGCAGCTCATCACCACTGGGGCCGCTTCAACCCACGCTCCCACTATGAGGAAGTTTCTCCCAGCCTCTGGCGGTTGATTCCTGGCACCCTGCCCCGCCCCACGCCCGAAACCGCCGACGAGATTGAGCATGCCCGGCGCCTGGCGTTTTGGAGCTGCTTTCTGGCCATCCCTGAGGTGTTTCTGGCGGAGCTGCCCATCAAGCTCGTGCCCCATCCCCGCGGGGGGGGGTGGACTGTGCGCTGGTGGCATCGCCTCTGGTGGCAGACGGGGCGCCGTCTCCTCCACCTGCCCGTCCTCCTCCTGAGCTGGACCAGGGGGTGCCTGGGGCGCCCTCCAGAGGCATGATGCGCAGACAAGCATTGTTTGCTTTTATGGACGGGAAAGCGGAGGAAGTTCTGCGTCGAGGGCCCTTGATCGGCATGCTGCTGCTGATCACCTGGCTTGGTTTCTCCAGGATGATGGCGGAAGGATTGGGGGATGCAATTTATAAGTTTGGCCATGAAACCCTTAGAGCAGTTCAGGCTTGGGAGAACTATGGATTTTTCGCTTGGGGCGGTTTCTTCCCTTTGGGAAATACCTATATGCCTGCGGGTCAATCTCTGCAATCTACTGATATTTATCAATCCTATCCACCCCTGTATTTATTAGTTTACTGGCCATCCTACCATTTTTTTGGTGAGCCTGGCTTCCGCGCTTTCAAGCTTGTTTGGTCTCTCTCGTACGGGGTAGGCTTAGGTATCCTTTTGGGCACAATCGCAAGTTCTTGCTTCACCAAAGCGGCGACAGGATACAAGCAGCTTGTGTTCGCTTCGGCCTATGTGATGACCATTAGCAACCAGGCTGTTCTGCGGTACTTCATGATCGATGAGCCTGATTATCTTGGCCTCTTCCTGCTCCTCTTGGCAGTGGTTCTTCTGCGGAATCGCTGGACTTACCCTAATGCTTTATCCAGAAGGCCATGGAGGCTCTGGATGGTTTGGTTTTTCACATCCTGGACCTATCCAATTTTGGGTGCCCTGAATTTTTTGAGTCTTTTTGCTTTGCAAAGGCTTCGATTAACCCAACCTATTCTCTCTTCGCTTCGCCGTCTCCTTTTCCCTCTGTCCACTGGAATCGCTCTCTATTGGGTCCAGAGGCTTTTGGTCAATGTGATCTTCCCTGCTGGTTTGAAGGGGAGCTCTCTCTATGAGCGGATGGGGCTGATCTCCAAGGATACTGATAGTCATCGAGGTGTTTTGGACGCCTTACGCTTTCTTTTTTGGCAGATGTCTGGCACGTCAGCGCTTAAAAGTGGTGTGGCTCTTTTCCAAGTGATTGAACATAACGCCATTTGGGTGTTGGGCGTTTTGTTGTTCGCTTTCGTTTTTGCCTATTCACGTGGCGAACAAAGGCAAGTGGTGCTCATTTTGGCTGCGGCTCAACTCTGGCTTCTTATCCCTTTGCTTCATCAATCGTTGGCCCACCATGATTGGATTTATGCCATTCATTTTGTTCCCACCGTGGTGTTGGGTTGGGTGGGCGCAATGGAGTTGTTTCTACCGCAGCGACCCGGCGAGATCTTCGCTCCCTGGATGATGGGCTTTGTGGCCACTCTGATTTGGGCGATTCAAATTCGGTTCTTCCTTGTGGCCTATCTCACCTGAGGCCCGACAGTTCCCTTGATTCGTCTCACCCTGGCCTCCAACGCCATCCATCTGGAGGCAGCACGGCGGCTGCGGGATGGGTGTCTCCCCCGGTCACCAGGAGTGGAGGTGCTCCTCTGGGAACCCCAGCGCTTTTCCCTCACCGCCGCCGATCGTCGCCGTTGGCCCTTGCGCCTCCCGGCCCGTCCCCTGAGCTATCTGCTCCTTGCCCCCATGGCCCTGCTGGGCTTGGTGGGCGAGTTGCGACTGGCCCACCGCAGCGGTGCGGGGGTGGGCTTGCGGCTGCTCCTTGGGCGGGCTCATCGGCTCACCCTTTTGGATGATGGACTTGACCAATACAGGGCCCAACCCAAGGCGCTCGATCCCCTGAGCTTCCCCGCTGGCATTGATTGCTGGTTGTTTTCCGATGCCCCGGCCTGGCGCGCCCCCTGGTGCAGCCGCTTCCGATGCCGGGAGCTGGGGCCCCTCTTTGCCCTCCCGTCTGGGAGGGAGACAGAAACATCCCCACAGCCGAAATTTGCACCAAGCATCACATTGGGCACCTTGATCATCGATTCGCCCGGGGTGGAGCGGCTGGAGGGGCAGACCTCGACCCTCCCCCGTCCCTGGTCCCTGATGCCCCACCCCGTGAAGGGCAAACGCTCCTGGCGGATTCCACCAGACCCCAGCGATGTTCACTTGACAGGGGCGCCAGAGGTCTGGTTGCCCCTTTGGCAAGGTCCAGTCGTTGTGGGGGAGAGCCTGATGCTGTTGGCGGCTCTGCGCCTGCGACCCCCCGGGGCCAGGGTTGTGTTGGCCCTGCCCACTTCCGTGGACGCCCATCTCCACAGGTGCGTCAGTGAGGCGGCATCCCAGTTCCTAGAGATCCAGTTGGCCAGTGGCTGAAACCCCAAAGACCCAGTAGCCCAGCCCTAAGCCACCTCCCGCAGCACCCCCATGACCTCTTGAGCGGTCTGCTCCCAGCGGAAGTGCCTCGCCCGCTCTGCTCCAGCCTGCGCCAGGCGCCTGGCCAAGTGCCCCTCCCGCTCCACCTGCCCCATGGCCGATGCGATCTCGGCTGGGTTGCGGGGATCCACCAGGAGAGCGGCATCGCCCACCACTTCCGGCAGGGCACCCGCTTTGGCGGCAATCACCGGGGTTTCACAGGCCATGGCCTCCAGGGCGGGCAGCCCAAAGCCCTCCCAAAGGCTCACCATCAGCAGGGCTTGGCAGCGGTTCAGCAGCTCCAGACGTTCCTGATCGCTCACCCAGGGCAGCCAATCGCAACGGGAGCCGATGCCCAATTCCAGGGCCAGCCGCTGCAGCCGCGGGGTGTAGCGCCCGTCGTGGGGCCCCACGACTTTCAGCCGCAGCGTCCCTGCTGGATCCGGCACGGCCGCAAAGGCCCGCAGCGCCCCCTGGAGATTTTTGTGGGGGTCGTGCCGACCTAGCACGAGGAAAAACGGTTCCCGCTTTCTCCCCAGGGGCCTCAGGCGACCCGGATCAAATCCCAGTTGGATTGGCACCAGGCGCCTCGCTGGAACGCCCAGGCGGCCGTGCACCTCCCTTGCCGTGGCTTCGGAATTGCAGAGCACGCGCACGCTCTGATGGAGCACCAGGGGCACATAGGCCAGGTGGTAGGCCAAAAGGGGGCTGGGCTGGGGGTAGCGCAGGGGCAAGAGATCGTGGGCCAACACCACCGAGCGCACCCCCCGCAGCAGGGGGGCTTCCGGCAAGGGGGAGAGCAGGAGCGGGGCCCCGCTCGCCTTGAGAAGTCGGGGCAGTTGGTTCTGGGTCCAGAGCAATCGGTCCAGATGTCCCTTGCGACCGTGCTCGGGCGAGAGGTTTGCCGGAATCTGGAGGCTGTAGGGGCGTTTGCCCCGGAGAGGATCGAGGAGCGGCACCAGGGCAGGATCCAGGGCGGCCACCAGGTCGCGTGCCACCACCCCGATGCCCGTGGGGCGTTCGCTGAGGTAACTGCCACTGAAGAGGGCCAAGGGGGTGGTCATGGCACTGCTCCTCCTTCGGGGCAGGCGTTAGGTGTTTGGCAGGCGTCCCAGACCCCCCTGAGCACGGCCCAACTCCGATTTGGCTGGACAGGCATCCTGGCGGCGGTGACCAGCAGCAGCCGCGCGCTGCGCAAGGCCACCACCCAGGCAGGACAGTGCCGGCGGAGGAACCGCAGGTAACTCACCGTGGAGAGGCGCCAGCGCCGGGGAGAGGTGCTGCCGCTCCCCAGGCCCCGGCGGTGGGTGATGCGGGGAACGGGCAGCCACCACACCGCTGCACCCTTGCTCCCCAGGCGAAGGCAGAGATCCATGTCTTCGTAGTAGAGGGGAAAGGCGGCATCAAAGCGGGCTGGCGGGTCGTGGGCCGTGGGCTGCAGTGCCAGGCTGCAGCCGCTCAACCAGTCAAGCCGGAGGGGCGATTCCGAACCGCCGCCAGTGTCCAGCCGGTGGGAACGAAAGCGCAGGCCTGGGGTGAACCAGCCCCCGCTGGCTTCCAGAGCCCCTGTGCCGTCATCCACCGCCGTGCCCACAAGGCTGGTGGGCACCAGGCCGGCCAACCGTTCCCCCAGCTCCAGCACTTCATCCCCTCGGATCAGGGCCGTGTCGGGATTCAGGAGCCACACCCAGCCCATCCAGCCTTGCTGCTCCAGCCAGGTCAAAGCTCGATTGCAGCCGACGCCGAAGCCATCGCCCTCCTGGCCGTTCAGCAGATGAAGGCAGGGCGAACCTCCGGGAGGTTCCCTGATGTTGAGGGCGGCCCGCAGTCCTGGGGCATCCACCGGGTTGAACTGGGGGCTGTTGTCCACCACCACCCACACCACCGAGGCCCCCCGCTGGCGTGCCAGATCCCGGGCCAGTGCAGGCAGCACCCCCTCGCTGTGGTGGGCCACCGTGACGATGGCCAGGGGGGGGACCCCCGGGGAGGGATCGTCAGGAGACAAGAGGGCAAGCGATAGGCTCCGGCCAGTGTGGCAAGGGGTGTGGCGATGCGTTTCGTGGTGGCGGTGCCGGCCCGTCTCGATTCCGCCCGGTTGCCTGGAAAGGTGATGGCCGACATCGGCGGGCGCCCCATGTTGCAGCGGGTGCTGGAGCGTTGCGCCTTGGCCCGCCGGCCCGCCGCCGTGGTGCTCTGCGCCGACAACCCCTCCTTGGTGGAGGCCGCGGAACGTTGGGGATTTCCGGCCCTGCTCACCTCGCCGCAGTGCAGCTCCGGCAGTGAGCGCCTGGCGTCGGCCCTGGAGGCCCTTGTGGCCTTTGCGGGCTCAGGAGCGGAAGACCCCCTGGCCGACACTGTGGTGCTGAATGTGCAGGGGGACCAGCCCTTCATTGATCCCGTCGTCATCGACGCGATGGTGATGGAATTCGAGGGCCGTACCCCCCCACCGGAGGTGCTCACCCCCGTGTACCGCATGGAGGCGGAGAAGCTGCACAACCCAAATGTGGTGAAGACGCTGGTGGGTGCGGATGGTCGGGCCCTCTACTTTTCCCGCTCCGCCCTGCCCCACGTGCGGGGGGTGGAGCCGGCCCAGTGGCATGCCCACGCTCCCTTTTGGGGCCATGTGGGGCTCTACGGCTACCGGGCCGATGTGCTGGCCCGCTGGTCTGCCCTCCCCCCCTCGCCCTTGGAGCAAATCGAGAAGCTGGAGCAACTGCGGTTGCTGGAGGCGGGGATCGGCATCGGCACCTTCGAGGTGGCTGGTGATTTCCTCTCGGTGGATACACCAGAGCAACTGGAGCTCGCCAGAAGCCAGGCGGCCACTGAGGCGCAGGCCCAGGACTGAGGCCTGCCGTGTGGCTTCAGGCACATCCATGGGTGGTTCCTGATACCTTCCCCCTCGAACGACGGAGGGCCATGGCACCACGAACCCTGGTGAGCAGGATCGATTCCATGGTGATCTGCGCGTCGCCCAAGGCTTCCTGCCGGAGCGTCGCGGATTTCGCCTGGGAGGTGAGCCAACACAAGGCCCTACGCCTGCCCACCGCGATGCAGGTGATTGTGTTTCGCAACCCGTTGCGTCGCCTGATCAGCGCTTATCTCAACAAGTATGTGGAGCACACCCGCTACCGGGATGCGTCCCTGGCCCTTTGCCCCGATGCCCAGCTCGACACCTTCGCGGACTTCGTGGCCGAACTTGATCACCATGGTTTCCGCTGCATCGACAAGGTGCATTTCAAGCCCCAACGGGCCCGCTATCGCTGGCGGTCGTTTGACCGAATTTTTGATGCGGATGACTTGGAACCCTTGCGGCAGTTTGTCAACGCCCTCTTCGGAACCGATGAGCAGATGCCCTTTCGGGTGGCTGCCAACCGGCCCAAGGCGGCCCGCGATTCCCCAGGCACTGACAGGGCACTGGAGGCCAAAGGGGATGTTGCTCCTTGGTTGTTGACCCGGGAGTTGTTGCGGGAGAAATCCGAGCGTCACCTTTTGCCTCCCTATGGGGAGTTCTACAACCCATCCCTGGAAGCCACCGCCCGTCGCATCTACGGGATCGACTACCGGTTTTTAGATCAGTCCCTGCGCCGCGGCCGCCTGGATGCCCGCCTCCACGAGTCCCTCAGCCGCTTGTAGCACCGATCCAGACCGATTCCCAAACCTTCTCAACCGCGGGTCAGGCCCGCCTGCACCAGGTCGTGGAGGCGCAGCAGCCCCACCATGCGCACCTCCTCATCCACCACGGGCAGCACGCCGATGGCCTTCCGCCGGTTGCGCTCCATTCGTTCCAGGGCGTGGATGGCGAGCACCTCCCCCCCCACGGTGATCGGATCCCGGGTCATGAGGTCTGCGGCGGTGAGGGTGTTCCATTCCGCCGGCGGGTGGCTCTGCAGGGCCCGGCGCAGGTCGCCGTCGGTGATCAGCCCCCAGAGCTGATGTGGGTTTCCCTCCCTGGCCACCCAGCAGGCCCCCACCCCATCGGCCGTGAGGTGGCCAATCACCTCAGGAAGGGGTGTGGCAGGAGAGAGGGGGGCCAGCCGAATCACGGGCACCATCAGATCGGCGGCGGTGAGGGTGAGTTGTTTTCCCAACGATCCGGCTGGGTGGTTGAGGGCGAAGTCCTGGGGGGAAATGCCCCGGCGCTCCATCCATACGGCGGCCAGGGCATCTCCGATCGCCATGGCCACCGCGGTGCTGGCCGTGGGGGCGAGGTTGAGGGGACACACCTCCCGGTCCACCGATCCATCGAGCACCACATCACACCCCCTCCCAAGGCTCGATTCCACCCGGCCCACCAGGGCGATGCGGGCCGTGCCCCGCCGCCGGAGGTGGGGCAGGATCTCCAGCAGCTCCTGGGTTTCGCCGCTGTTGGAGAGCAGCAGGGTGACATCGTCTGGAGCCACCACCCCCAAGTCCCCATGGAGGGCATCGAGGGGGTTGAGGTAGATGGCCATCAGGCCGATGGAGGAGAAAGTGGCGGCAATCTTGCGGGCCACGATGCCGCTCTTGCCCACGCCGGTGATCACGAGCTTGGCCCGCCTCTCGGCGCAGCCATCCAGCAGGCCCAGGGCGGCTTCCACCTGGGCGCTGTCGAGGCGGGTGGCGGCGGCGGCAATGGCCGCGGCTTCCTCCATCAGGCAGCGGGTGAGGGCAGACAAGGGGAGGTG
>JAYKHG010000133.1:0-6374 GCA_035284825.1 Cyanobacteriota bacterium | reverse complement strand
CCTGTGGGTGTCATGGCGATCAGGGTTCCATCAGCGGCAAGTTCGAGCACAGCCTCGGGGTTGGCCTGGCACACCTGTTCAAATTGCTCGGGCGTCAGCCGCAGATCCGGGGGGAGTAGCAGCGGCGTGGGCACCAGGGCCATGGATTGACGCCAATATCGGCAACCAGTCTATGGGGGGCTGGGGAGGATGTCCCAGGGGCCACCAGCTATAAAATGGGCCAATGATTGCGAATGAGAGCCCCTTCGCCCCATTGGCGGGCGATTCGCGCCCAGGCGATTCGCCTCCATCCACAGCCATGACGGCGACGGCGGTGCTGACGTGGGTGGAGCGGCTGGATCAGGGGGAAGGCTGAGATGGGCGGGAGGGCCTGTCGGAGTCAAGTCGAGCAGTCCGCCCTCCGCGGCGCGTTTAAACGCGGTGTTGGGATAAGTCTACTCCTGGGCCTTATCCATGCTCTGGCGAGTTTCTGCTTCCCGACACTCCCCTCTAGCGCCTCCATCCCCAGCGCACCCCACCCCCTCACCCTCCGCCTGATCGCCATCAACGACCTCCACGGCAACCTGGAGGAGGGCACCCTCAGCCTCAACTGGCCCAACCCCACCACTCCTGGAACCACAAACCTCGCGGCTGGTGGCGCCCCGGCCCTGGCGGGCCTGATCAGCAGCCTGCGGCGTGGGGCGCCCCACAGCCTGGTGCTCAGCAGCGGCGATCTGATCGGCGCCACGCCCCTGATCTCCGCCCTGTTTCGTGACGAGCCCACCATCGCCATCGCCAACCAGCTCGGCGTGGACATCGCCGCCCCCGGCAACCACGAATTCGACGCCGGCCAGACGGAGCTCCTGCGGCTGCTGAACGGTGGCCCCCACCCCCCGGCCCGCTTTGCCACCATTGCCGCCAACATCACTACCGCCAGCGGCGCCACCCTGTTTCCCGCCACTGTCATCCGCAACGTGGGTGGCGTGAAGGTGGGCTTCATCGGCGCCGTCACCAAAACCACGCCCCAGATCGTGATCGCCAACGGCATCACTGGCCTGCGCTTTGGCGAGGAAGCCGAGGCCATCAACCGGGCCGCCGCTGCCCTGCAGCGCCAGGGGGTGGAAGCCATCGTGGCGGTGATTCACGAGGGTGGCGACACAGGGAAGACGGGGGCGCCGCTCGATTGGAACAATGCCAGCTGCCCCAATGCCCGCGGGCCGATCTTTGGCATCGCGCGCCAGCTCTCGCCCGCCATCGACGTTGTGTTCTCCGCCCACAGCCACCAGGGCTACAACTGCTGGATCGATGGCCGCCCCATCCTCCAATCCACCGCCTTTGGACGGGGCGTAAGCGTGGTGGATCTGGCCCTCAACCCCCGTACGGGCGAGGTCGACCGGACCCGCACCACCAGCCGCAACCTGCCCGTGCTCAACGGCCGCACCGATCCCGAGCTGCGCCAGGCCGTGCTGGCCGCCGAACCCTCCCCCTGGCGCCAGATGCTCGAACGCGCCACCCCCGATCCGACAGTGGCTGCCCTGGTGGCCCGCTACGCCAGCGCCGCGGCACCCAAGGCCCAGCGGGTGGTGGGCAGCATCGGAGGCAGCTTCGATCGCAATGGACCCACCGATTCCTCAGCTGGGCGGTTGATCGCCGATGCCCAGCTCGCCGCCACCCGATCCCCAGCCGCCGGCGGCGCCCAGGCCGCCCTGATGAATCCCGGTGGCATCCGCACCAACCTCGCCTGCCGCTCCGCGCCCCCCTGCCCGATCACCTATAGCGAGATCTTCGCCATGCAGCCCTTCGGCAACAGCCTGGTGGTGCTCACCCTCACTGGCGCCCAGCTCCAGGCCCTGCTGGAAGATCAGCAGCCCCCCGGCGCCCAGCGGCCCACCTTTCTGCAACCTTCCGCCACCCTGCGCTACCGCTGGGCGGCCCAGGCTCCCCATGGCCAACGGGTGCGGGAGCTGCGGCTCAATGGTCGCCCCATCGCAGCCCAGCAACCGGTGCGGCTAGTGGTGAACAGCTTCCTGGCCCAGGGGGGCGATGGTTTTGCTGGCCTGCTGGAGGGGCGCGATGCCATCGGTGGCCCGCTGGATGTGGAGGCCCTGGCGGCCTATCTGCAAGGAAACCCGGTGCCGGATGCACGGCCGCGGGTGGCCCTGATCCCTTAACGCCTGGAGGTTTCCGCCAGCCGTTGGGCCAGTTGGGCCAGCAGGGATCGGCTGAAGCCATCGGAACGCCGCAGCAGATCCTCAAAAGCCGCGGCGGGCAGCAGGAACAGGCGACAGCCCTCCGGCCCCCCCGCCACGGAGGCGGTGCGGGGTTGCTCGGTGATCACACCGATTTCCCCCACGGCATTCCCCGGCCCAAGGGTGATCCGCCTCTCATCGCTGAGCTGCACCCGCACCTCTCCCTCCAGCACCAGGGCCAGGTGCTCGCTGGGGGATCCCGCCTCAAGCACCATTTCTCCGGGCGTGAAACTCCGTTCAATGCCCTTCGAGGCCAGCCACACCAGCACGGAGGGGGACACATCGGCGAACAACGGCCACGCGGTGAGCGCCTCCAGCAAGGGCTGATTGGCGACCCCCTGGCCATCCAGCTGGCTCTGCAGGAAGGAGGAGCTGGCCTGCTCAGGCCGCAGATCCTGAAGCCTTCGGGCAAAACGGCTCGGATCCCGCTGCCGTTCCAACATCAATACCCATCCCGCCGTGTCAGGGTCCGAGTCGTCCCAGAGCAGATCGCACACCCGGGAGAAATCACCCCCGGGGGCCACGGCGAGGGGCAGGGGGTCCAGACCGGCGGCCACCAGGCGGGGGCTCAACTCCTGCCCCAGGTCGCCCACCCGCCGGGCCAACACCCGCTGCAGCGGCCGCAACGGTGGATCCTGCACTCCGTGGTCCGTGAGCCAAGCCAGCAGTGCCGCCTCCTCCATCCAGGCTTCCCGCAGGGGCACCAGGCGCTGCCGCTCTGCCTCGCCCTGGGGCCCAAACTCTTGCACCATCGCCTGCCAGGCCGGATCCGAAAGGCCGGACATCAGCCGCAACCGCTCCAGCTCCTCCCCCTGGCGCTGGGCCAGGGCCTGGGGGGCGAGCACGGTGAGGCGATGGCGCTCCAGAAACTCCGCAAGGGAACTCTGGGCCAATTCGCGGCGCAGATCCTCGCTTTGGCGCTCCAGGCTGGTTTTGTCCAGCAGATCAGGGTGCTCCTTGTCGAGGAGGCCGACGACGGCATGGTGGTCGTCATCGTCCAGCTGCAGACTCTGGCGTAGCTCCCGCAGCTCCAACAGGCTCTGGGCCTGGTCCAATCGGCCGGTGCGCAGCATCTCCGCCATCACGTCGCCATAGACCCGCCGGGCCTGCACCAAGCCCACCGCCGGCATCGCCTTCACCAGGGTGAACACCTCCGCGGGGGAGAGGGCATCCAGGCTGCGGCCATCGAGGGCGGGCTCCAGGCCCGGCAGATCCCTGAGCTGGCGCCTCAGGCTCTCGCTCATGTTTTCGCGCCGATAGGTGGCCTGATCGCGCCCCCAACCCCGATAGAGGCCCATGGAGGTGAGCAAGAGCACCGCCGATCGGATCCACTGCCCACTGTTGACACCGAGCAGACCCTGGAGCGGATCGGCAAACCAGAAAAAAGCATTGATCGCCACAAATGTGGCCAGCAGCCGGGTGCGGTGCACGGCCCGCTCCCGTTCGCCCTGGCGGGCCAGAAGCCGCTCCACCCAGCGGCAGAGGAGCACCGACAGCCAGGCGGCAGCGATGAGCAGCAACGGAATCGCCACCAAGCGGGGCATCAGCCCAAAATCCTCAAAGGGCAACCAGGCCCGCCCCACCAGTCCCCGATCCTGGGCCCACAGGCCCGAACGGATGTAGCCCAGCGGGCGCTCCATGCCCCTGTCCTCCGCATTCCACTCCATCAGGGAAAAGAAGGCCAGCACCAGCCCCGGATAGGAATACCAGGCCCAACCCAGGCCCCGTTTTCCCCGCAGGTTTTGCCAGAAGGCCCGCTCGGCGTCGATATCCAGGCAGGGTGTTTGGCAGGCCACGCAGGCACTCCTCTCCTTCCCCTCCTGCGTCACCGTGCGGCACATCGACTGGGTGATGCGGGAGGGGGCGGCCACATGGGCCGTGGTGCCCAGGGGGCTGCGAACGCCGGTGAGCACGGTCTGCACCGGCCCCATCGGGCAGAAGTATTGGCACCAGCTCTTGCCCCCGAAGGCCCAGCCCACCACCACCGCAGCCAGCAAGGTGACCACTAACCACAGGGCCAGCCAGAGGGGATCACTGTTGCCGCCGAGCAACCGTAGGCAGAGCCCTACAATCATCAGGCTCCATTGCAGTTCAACATGGTGGCGACCCAACCAGGAATCGGGCTTCACCAGCACCAACTCGGGCTTGTTGCCCTTGCCTGGCCGGGTGCGCTGCCATCCCATCGCCTGGGCCAGCTGGGACACAAAGGCCAAGGGGCATAGGCGACGCCAGAGCTCATGGCTGATGGCACCGATCACCAACACCCCGGCAGGCACTGCAGTGCCCCAAAACAGTCGATTACCCTGAATGGGAGCTGCCGGGATGAGCAGCGACACAACCAACAGCAACCACCCGGAAAGGAGCATCCAGCGCAACAGCCGGGCATGCCGTTCCTGTAGAGCAGCCAGCATGGGTGGATTGTTGTGTGATTCCTAATTTATCTGGCTTGATGTGTCCGATACCATGGCGCCAGCCAAGGCATCACGGGTTGATTGTCCCCCGCAAGATCCCCGTGAAACCGGTGGAGCACCGGAAAGGGCTTCAGAAAAGGCCATTGGCCGCGCTTCTGGCTTCTGGTTTGCTCACCGCCTGCCAGGGTTCCCCTGAGGCGCCCCCCAGGCCCCCCCTCTCCGTCCAGGCCCAGGAGGTGCGCGTCGCGCCCTTTGTGGATGCGGTGGACACCGTGAGCACCCTGGAGGCGCTTGAGGAGGTGAATTTGGCCGCCCAGGCGGGGGGGCGCATCCAAACCCTGCTGGTGCGCCAGGGGGATCCGGTGCGGCAGGGGCAACTGCTGATGGTGCTCGATCAAACCCAGGCCCAGGCGGATGTGGCCCGGCTGCGGGCGGAAACGGAAACGAAGCGCCTGAATTTCCAGCGCTACGACTATCTGGTGAAACAGGGTGCGGCCAGTGCCATCCAGCGGGATCAATTCCGGCAGGATTACATCTCCTCCCGCATGCAACTGGTGGCCCGCACCGCCGACCTGGGCTTCCGCGACCTGCGGGCACCCATCAGCGGCACCGTGGGCGATCTGCAGGTGAAGGTGGGGGATGTGATCGCGGCGGGGGCACCGTTCACGAAAATCATCCGCAATGATCCCCTGGTGGCCCGGGTGGATGTGCCGGCTGTCTACTCCAACCGGCTGCGGGTGGGGCTGCCGGTGATCCTCATGGATCCGGCCACCAATCGGCCCATGGCCCAAAGCGTGGTGCGGTCGTTGGATCCGGGGGTGGTGGCGGGCACCCAGTCGCTGCTGGCCAAGGCGGAGTTTGGCAACCCCACCGGAGTGCTGCGCAATGGCCTGCGCACCCGCACCCGCCTGATCCTGGATGCCCGGTCCCAGCTCTCGGTGCCCTTTGAAGCCGTCACCCAGATCTCGGGCCAGCGCTTTGTGTTTGTGGCCGGCGGCCTGGCCGACCTGGAGCGGCGGCCCGGCCAAGCCAAGCTGGAGCCCCTGCGCAAGCTGCCCCCCACCACCTTGTTCGCCCTGCAAACGCCGGTGGAGCTGGGCCCCCTGCAAAACAACCGCTATCCCGTGCTGCGGGGGCTGGATGCGGGGCAACGGGTGATCACCTCCAACCTGATCAATCTTCGCCATGGCTTGCCCGTAAAGGTGAACTAGGGCCGCCGCATGTCGCTCTCGAACACCTTCATCGTTCGACCCGTGCTCACCACGGTGTGCAGCCTGCTGATCGTGATCGCCGGGCTGATCGCCCTGCCGATTCTGCCGATCGAAAACCTGCCCGACATCGCCCCCCCCACGGTGCAGGTGACCTCCCGCTACGTGGGTGCTGACGCGGTGAGTGTGGAGCAGGGGGTGACGAGCGTGTTGGAGCAGCAGATCAACGGGGTGGAAAACATGGACTTCCTCTCCTCCACCAGCACGGCCGATGGCAGCAGCGCCATCACGGTCACCTTCGCCAATGGCAGTAATGGCGACATCAACCAGGTGAATGTGCAAAACCGGGTGGCCCTGGCCCAGCCGAGCCTGCCGGAGGAGGTGCGGCAATCGGGGATCACGGTGAACCAGGCCTCCAACTCCATCCTGCTCGTTTACAACTTCACCAGCGAGGATCCCAAGCAGCTCTACAGCCTGGAAACCCTCAGCGGGCTGCTGGATCAAAACCTCACCGATGCCATCCGCCG
>JAYKHG010000132.1:0-18205 GCA_035284825.1 Cyanobacteriota bacterium | reverse complement strand
CGCCAAGGGCCTGCCGGAGGGGGTGGTGAGGGCCAAGGGTTTCGTGGTGTTGGCGGAAGCTCCAGAGCAGCCCCAGCTGTTTCAGCTGGTGGGCCAGCGGTGGAGCCTGGAGCCCCTGGAGGCCGGCTGCGCCATGCCCGGCAACCACCTGGTGGTGATCGGGCGCAGGGGGGCCGCCACCGCCGAAGGGCTCCAGGAGCTGCTGGCGGTGGGCAAGGAGCCTGGGAACTGCTAGCAGAAGGCTGGGCCCCTCCCCGCACGCCCGTTCCCCATGTCCTCCCCCAGCGCCTCCGGCCTCCCCATCGAGCACCTCACCGTCTACACGGCCCGCCGCATCCGCACCATGACCGACGCCATGCCCACCGCCGAGGCGGTGGCGGTGGCCAACGGCCGGATCGTGTCGGTGGGGACCCTGGAGAGCCTGGGGCCCTGGCTGAGTCGCTTCCCCCACAGCCGACGATCGCTTCGCGGGGGATGTGCTCTTCCCGGGGCTGATCGATCCCCATGTGCATCCGTCGCTGCCGGCGGTGACCACCCAGTTTCCCTTCCTCGCGCCAGACGACTGGACCCTGCCCACCGGCTCCTTCCCCGGCGCCACCACCCCCGACGCCTACATCGCCCGCCTGAAGGAGCTCTACGGCCAACATTGGGATTGGAGCGTGCCCTTCATCGTTTGGGGGTTCCATCCCCTCTGGCATGGCGAGCAATACCGCCCCCAGCTGGATGCGCTCTTCCCTGAAAAACCCGTGGTGCTCTGGCACCGCTCCTTCCACGAGCTGATTCTCAACACCCCCGCCCTGGAATGGTTTGGCCTGCGGGAGGAGGAGGTGCGGGGGCGGCCCGAGTGCGACTGGGATCGGGGCCATTTCTGGGAGAATGGTGCCCAGCCCCTGGTGGTGAAGCTGGCGCCGGTGATCTTTGATCCAGAGCGCTATGGGGCTGGCATGCGCACCTTTTTTGGCCTTTGCCAGCAGGCGGGGGTCACCACCGTGCTCGACATGGGCGTTGGCATCTTCGGCGATGCGGTGGGAGAGATCGCCTTGATCCGGGAGGTGGCTGAAACCAACCAGGTGCCCTGTCGGGCAATCCTCACCCCCACCACGGTGGATTTCCTGGCCCGGGGCATCCGGCCCGCCGACGCCCTGGCCCAAGTGGAGGAATGGAGCCGGGGTAACAGCCGGAGGGTGTTTCTGGATCGCCACTTCAAGCTGCAGGTGGATGGGGCGATCTACGGCGGCCTGTCCCAGGCCGGTTTCCCTGGCTACATCGATGGCCACGTGGGGCAGTGGATGGCGCCACCGGAGGTGCTCAAGGAGTTTGCGGAGGTGTTCTGGCAGGCGGGGCACCAGTTGCATGCCCACATCAATGGGGATCTCAGCGCCGATCTCTACCTCGACATCCTGCGCCACCTGCACGACCTCAAACCCCGCTTGGGCCACCGCACCACCCTGGAGCACTTCGCCTCCTCCACGGAAGACCAGTGCCGCCAGATGCATGAGCTGGGCATGGTGGTGTCCGCCAATCCCTACTACCACCACATCCTCTCTGATGTGTTCAGTGAGCAGTGGTTGGGCAACGACCGGGGCTCGGAGATGGTGCGCCTTGGCCTGTTGGAGCGCCTTGGTCTCCCCTTCACCTTGCATTCGGATTGTCCGATGGCGCCGCTCTCGCCCCTCACCCTGGCCTGGGCCGCTGCCAACCGGGTGACGATCAACGGCCATCTGCGCTGCCCCCAGGAGCGCGTGAGCCTGCATGCCGCCCTGCGGGCGATCACGATCGATGCGGCCTGGATCCTGCGAAAAGAGGCGGAGATCGGTTCGATCCGGGCCGGCAAGCTGGCGGATTTCGCCGTCTTGGCGGAGGACCCCTACGATGTGGGCGCCGAAGGGCTGCGGGACATCACCGTAAAGGGGGTGGTGTTCGAAGGGGAGGCTCACCCTCTTTGACGTGTCCCATCCCACCTTCGAGATTCCCCCCTATTTCGACTACGGCGCCACCTTTCTCTGGGCGCTGAGCGGTGCCTTGCTGGCAGCCCGCAAGGGCTATGCCATCCCTGGCATTCTCACCGTGTCGTTCGTGTCGTCTGTGGGAGGAGGCCTGTTGCGGGATGGGCTGTTTCTCCAGAACGGCCCGCCGATGGTGGTGCGCACGCCGGGCTATCTGGGGCTGATCGGTGTTGCGGTGGTCTTGATCCTGCTGCTGGGCGGCCGCATCCAGCGCCTGCGCCGCTTGCCCCATCTGATCAGCCTCGTGGATGCGATCGGTTTGGGGGCCTATGCGGTGGTGGGGATGAGCATGGCACTGGCGGCTGGCCTGAGCTTGCCTGGGGTGGTGCTGGTGGGTCTGGTGAATTCGGTGGGGGGCGGCATCCTGCGGGATGTGCTGATGCGCCGCGAGCCGAGCATGTTCCTGCCCGGCACCCTGGAGGAAAGCCTCGCCCTGCTGGGTTGCCTGTTGTTCGTGGCACAGGTGAATGGCATGGGATGGCCCCTGAAGCTCGCCGCTTGGCTCACGATCACCACCATCTTTCTGCTGCGACTTGCGGCGATTCGCTACGGGATTCGCTCCAACCCCCTACCGGCCTTCCGAGACGCCTGGGGCCAGCCCCAGGAGAAGTAAGACGGTCGGACAAGGTTGGAAGGCTGGGGTGGATCTCCGCGAACTATCAGCGCCATGATCCCCACAAGCGTGGTGAGCAAGCCGCTGAGATTGCCATCCACCTCCTTTGAATCACGTTCTATGCCTCCACTGCCATGACCGTTGCCGTTCTCGGAACCGGCCTCATGGGCCGAAGTTTCGTGCTGCACCTGCTCTCGAGCGGCCAGCAGGTGCATGTCTGGAATCGCCGTACCGAGAAGGCCAAGGCCCTTGAGGCGTCGGGGGCGGTGGCCTTTGATACCGCCCCCGAGGCGGTTTCAGGGGTTGAGCGCATCCATCTCTCGCTTGCGGATGATGGGGTCGTCGACCAGGTGCTCGAATCGATTGCCGCTGCGGCTCCCCAAAATGCGCCCATCATTGATCACAGCACCACCGGCCCCAGGCCGACTGCGGAGCGCGCCGCCCGCTGGGCCCAACGGGGCTCCATCTATCTCCATGCGCCCGTGTTCATGGCGCCTGAAAACGCTGCGGCGGGCACGGGCTTCATGTTGCTTTCGGGCCACCCTGATCACTGCGCCATGGTGATGCCCGCCTTGGAAGCGATGGCCTCCAAGGTGCTGAATCTGGGGCCAGACCCTGGCCGAGCTGCGGCTTTCAAGTTGATGGGAAACCTGGGCCTGCTGAGCATGTCGGCTGTGGCTGGGGAGGTGATGCGCCTAGCCGCCGCCTGCGGCATTGAAGCGGAAGAGGCGGCTGGATTGTTCGCCGTGTTCAACCCCGGGGATGTGTTGCCGGAGCGCGCTCGAAAGGTGGCCAGTGGTCCCTATGAACCTCCTTCGGCCACGGTGGCGATGATGCGCAAGGACGTCGGCTTGATGTCTTCAGAAATGGAGGGTGCTGGAATCGCCATGGCGTTGCTGCCGGTCTTGTTGGATCAGATCAACGCCGCTCTTCAACGGGAGGAAGGCGGGCTGGATGTTACCGCGGCCTTTCGGTATCCCACCCCATGAATCCTCGCTGCCCCCTCCCCACGCCATGCTGAGCCTGGCCGCCCCTTTCTCCATGCCCCTGAGCGTTCGCGATCTCCAGCGCCAGCTGTCACCTGAATGGGGCCAGGAACACGGCGGCAGCGGGGTGGATGTGGACCTGCTGATGGTGCCCTCCCTCACGGTGGATCCGGCCGAGCTGGCGCTGGTCACTGGAGCGCACCACTACGAGGAGCGCCAGCTGTTTTCCCTCATCCGCCTCCGGGACCCAGGGGTGAGGATGGTTTATGTCACCAGCAAGCTGCTGCCCGATCTGGTGGTGGATGCGGTGCTGGAGCTGCTCCCCGGCGTGCCCACCGCCCATGCCCGCCGTCGCCTCCACCTTTTCGACACCGACGACGCCTCCTCCCGGCCCCTCACCGCCAAGCTCCTGGAGCGCCCCGCCCTGTTGGCCCGCATCGCCGAGCTGCTGCGCCCCGGCAAAAGCTTCCTCGCCTGCTACGTGGTGACCGACCTGGAGAAGGAGCTCTCCGAGCGGCTCCAGGTGCCCCTGTTCGGCACCGATCCGGCCCTGAGCCATTGGGGCAGCAAGGCGGGCAGCCGGGAGCTCTTTGGTCGATGCGGCCTGCCCCACCCCGATGGCAGCGCCCTGGTGCACCAGCTCGACGACCTGGCCGTTGTGACGGCAGAGCTTTGGGAACGGAACCCCCAGCTGCGGCGCTGCGTGGTGAAGCTCAATGAGGGCATCAGCGGGGAGGGCAATGCGCCCCTGGAGCTCGAGCCCCTGGCCCTGGCTGAGCGCAGCGGCGCCGAGCGGCGGCGGGTGCTTCGGCAGGCCCTGGACACCCTGCCCATGCCTTCTCCCCAGTGGCGGGAGCTGCTGGCCCAGCAGGGCGCCCTGGTGGAAGCCTGGCTGGAGGGGGGTGAGGCCCTCACCTCCCCCAGCGTGCAGGGCATGATCCATCCCGGCGGCACCGTGGAGATCCTCTCCACCCATGAGCAGATCCTAGGGGGAGCCAGCGGCCAAACCTACCTGGGTTGTGCCTTTCCCGCCGCAGACGCCTACCGGGTGGAGTTGATGCGCATGGGTGAGGCGATCGGCCGTGAACTGGCGGCGCAGGGGGCCCTGGAACGCTTCGCCGTGGATGTGTTGGCCCGTCGCTTCGGCGACCGCTGGGACCTGCAGGCCATCGAGATCAACCTTCGCCAGGGGGGCACCACCCACCCGATGATGGCCCTGCGGGCCATCACCACCGGCACCTTGGATCCCGCCACCGGCCTCTTCCTCTCCCCCACCGGCCATCCCCTCCACTACCGCGCCACCGACAACTTCACCGATCCCGATCTCCGCGGTCTGCTGCCGATGGACCTGATCGACATCGTCGCTGAGGCGGGTCTTCACTACGATCCAGCCCGGTTGCGGGGCAGCGTGTTTCATCTGCTCGGGTGCCTCTCGGAATACGGCAAGCTGGGCATGACCTGCGTGGGCGGCAGCGACGGCGAAGCCCAGGCGGTCTACGACGCCACCGCCTCCGAGTTGCTCAAGGGCGGCCGGTCCCGTCGCGGTTGACCGCCCCCGCGGTTCAGGGCTGGGCTGACAGGCTCGGGTAGTCGGTGTAACCCACCGGACCGGGGCTATAAAACGTGGTGGGGTCGGGCGCCTCCAGGGGCGCACCCACACGCATGCGCTCCGGCAGATCGGGATTGGCCAGGAAGCTGCTGCCGAAGGCCACCGCATCCACGGCGCCGGCCTGGATCGCCGCTTCGGCCTCTGCCGCGCCATATCCCATGTTGGCCACCAGCACGCCGCGAAAGTTCTCCCGAGCGGGGGTGAGCACGTCTCCCTGTTGCTGGCCGAGCAGATCGGCGCGCATCACGTGCAGATAGTCCAGAGGGAGATCATTGAGCCGCTGCGCCAGCCAACCCATCAGGCCCACCGGATCACGATCCACCATGCTGTTGTAACTGTTGAGGGGGGAAAGGCGCAGGCCCATCAGGGGCGTCTCGGCTGACACCGCGTCCAACACCTCAAGCAGCAGCCGGGCCCGCCTCTCGATCGTGCCGCCATAGGGTCCGTCCCGGTGGTTGCTGCCATCCCGCAGAAATTCATCCAGCAGGTAGCCATTGGCGCCGTGCACCTCCACCCCGTCAAAGCCTGCGGCGATGGCGTTGCGGGCCGCCAACCGAAAGCCTTCCACAATCTCTGGAATCTCCCCATCGGCCAGGGCGCGAGGCACCACGTAGGGCTGTTTCCCCTCTGGGGTGTGCACCTCGTCGCCCGTGATCGCGATCGGGCTGGGTGCCACCGGTTGGCGGCCGCCATTGAGCAGGGGATGGCAGGCCCGCCCCCCATGCCAGAGCTGCAGCAGGATGCGTCCCCCGGCGCGATGCACCGCCTCTGTGGTGAGGCGCCAGCCTTCCACCTGCCGCTGGTTGTAGATGCCAGGTTCGCGCCAAAAGGCGGAATGTCCTTCCATCACCATGGTGGCCTCGGCGATGATGCATCCAGCGCTGGCCCGCTGGGCGTAGTACTCCGCCATCAGGGGCCCGGGCAGATGGCCCTCCTCCGCTCGGCAGCGGGTGAGGGGCGCCATCCAGATCCGATTCGGCAGCTCCAGAGCCCCCACACGCAGGGGGGAGAACAGATCTGGCATGGGCTGGAGGCTGCTGAGGGGTCATCAAATTCTGGGCCCTGGTGGTGGCGGCCGGGCCAACACCAGGCGACCCCCCAACCCCCACCTGCTGCGGAGAATCAGCTGCCAAAGGCCACCTGGCAGGCCGCATTCAGCAGCTGGGCCTGGGCGGCACTGGCGGGCTCCCGGCCGTTGAGCTCGCCCTGTTCACAGTTGCCCGTGGCTTCAAACGGCGTGTTCCCGGTGGCGGCGGTGAAGCTGATGCTCTGGGCGCCGGTGGGTTCCACGCTGTTGTAATAGAGCGAGTAGCCCGCGTCCTGCACCACGATCGTGGGTTGGCTGGCGGCGATGGCCTGGTCCACGGCGTTGGTGATCACCGCCGCGGTGGCCAGGCTCCCCAACCCCCAGGCCACGGAGCGGGCGCTCCACCAGCCCCAGGGGGGATTGTTCCAGTTGCCATACCAGCCGTAGGACCAGGGCCTGGCCAGCTGCCAGCCCGGCCGCGCCCAGCCGGGCCAGTCGTTGTCCCAACGCCTCAGCCGGTCCACCCCGCGCTCCACGGTTCGCACGTTGTCGCGCCAGTTGTCACCCCAGTTCTTGTCCACCCGATCAAAGCTGCGCTGCACCCGGTCCCGGTCGATCCGTCCGACGCCCTCGCGCCATTGATCCCGGGCCCGATCCACGTTGCCCATGCGGTTGTTGAGCTGGCTCCGGGCCCGATCGAAGTCGCGCCGGCCCCGATCCCCATCCCCCAATCGGTTGCTCCACCCCCCCGTGGGCCGGCGATTGCCGCGGTCGAAGTTGCCCTGGCGGCTGCCCAACCCGGTGCGGGCCCGGGAGCCGCCACCCCCACCCCGGTGGTGTCCACCACCGCCTCCTCCCCGCCCCCGGGCCAGGAGCAGGGGTGTGGCGGGGGTGTCGCCGGCCTCAGGGGCGGACAATGGCATCAGGCCCCCGGCATGGGCAGGCGGGAGGGCCAGGGCTAGGACCAGGAGAGGGACAAGCTGTCGCATGGCGCCTCAGGGTGTTTTGGTGATCTGGCCGCCGTCGGGGCAGCCGGCGTCATAGCAGCTGGCGTCAATGCGCCCATCCTTGCCGAAGTGCACCTCCAGCACGCTGCGGCCGTTCACGGCCCGCCCCAGGTCCTGACGCACGCTGTTGAGATAGTTGGGATTGATGGCGCAGAAACTGGTGCCATCCAGGCAGAGGGCATTCAGTGCGAAGAACGCCGAGGCATTGCGCGCGCTGCGCCAGTTCTTGCTTTCCGTATCCCACAACTCGATGCGGATGTAGGGCTGGTCGATGACGCGGAATCTCACCTCTTTGCCGTCCTTCCTGCCCCCGAGGGTGTGACGGTATTCGGTGGCTTCCCCGCTGTTGATCGCTTCGATGCGGCAGGGCACCGCATCGGTGCCGTTGACGCTGCAGAAGCTGTCCAGAGTGTAGAGCGTTTCCGCCCGCAGGGCCCCGGGCAGGGCCAGCGCCGCCGCCGCCAGCAGGCTGGCGGCGGCGGCGAGTCTGGGGGATCTGTTGGACCGGAACATCCCACGTGATGAGAGATCCCTCAGAATCGCAGGTCAGGCGCCAGCCAGCCCGGGGAACACCATCAAATCAATGTGACCACCGATGGGATGGCGCCATTCCCTGAATTCTTCCGCCAGGGCCTGATGCTCGTGCACCTGGGCATTGGCTTCCAAATCCTGAAGTCTTTGATGCACCAGATCCAGGGTGTTGTCGATCAATTGGGCAGCCTGTTCGGAAGTCATGGTGCAGATGGATGAAGGACAGATCTGGGGTGGTTCGGGGATGAAGGCGAGGTCGACTGGCACCCAATCGAGTGGATGATTGTGAGTTTTTAACGGCGATTTTTTGGCCGGGCTGTAGCGCTGGACACGGGACTGGGTGCGGTCTGCAGATGCTCACTCCGCCATTTCCTCTGGTTGACCCGGCCCAGGGTGGGGTTGACCCGCTCCAGGGGGGGGCGTGGCCTGCTGCCCCCAGCCCATGGGCTCTCCGGTGGCGCTGGGAAGCCCATGGGCCTGAACGCTGGCGGGGTGACTGATAAAATTGACCATTCCGGTGAGCGTGTTGGGCGGTAAAGATGACGTTGAATTCGGGACGTTTAAAAGTTGCGATCTTGATGATGCAGAGGGACGAAACCTCCCTCTTGCCCGTGTTTCTTGGCTATCACGAATCCCTCTTCGGCAGCTCCTCCCTCCATGTGTTTGACAACGGCTCAACGGATCCAAGTGTCATCGCTGAGTTGAAGGCTTCTGAGGGGAGGGGCGTCAGGGTGTTTTGGGATCATGCCACAGCCAAAGATTTTGAAGAAAAGGGCCATCTTTTCGCAAGCTACATCCAGCATCTCGATCGGGTTGACCCCCATGATTTCTATTTGCCGATGGACTGTGATGAATTCATTGCCTGTCTCGCCGGTGATGGGGTCTCCCTCGACCGGGCGGAGATCGATCGTGCTCTCATGCCTTTCCGGGGCTGTGCGTCCACCTTGAGAATCAGTCACAAATACTGGGCGAACCCCTTACATCGCAATCACTATCGGATCATCACTTGGAGCCCCAAATGCTTCTTTGCCACGGAGGCCTGTGAATCCCTTGATCACGGCTATCACCATGGGGTATCGCGCCACAGCTCACCCGATCAGATCACGCCAATTGTCTACTATGAATTGCATTATAAAACCTACCTTCTTCACCGTCGCTTAAGCGAAGCAAAGCTTGCTCCTTTCCTCACTGATTACTCCCGCAGAAGTTTGCGCGAGTTTCTGGCACGGAAATATCACAACCATCACTGCGCCGAAGATCTTCTCATGAGCAAATACGACTACCTCTCATTGTTTTCCCGAGATCAATATCCGATCAACAATCCTCTTTTTCTTCGGAAACTCCAGGAGTTAGGACTTGATGACCAGCTTCTGTTTGAGCCGGTCCCAGCCGTTGGGATGGGGCCCTGGCTGGTCTGGCTCAAGTTCCGCCGCAACCTGGTGGGCCTTCAGGCCACCGTCCAGGAGCTCCTGGAGGATTGCCGCGGCCTGCTGGTGCGAACCGCCCGTCGGCTTTTCGGCAGCCTGTGAATCCATGGGCCAGCCCCCTCTTCCCCGCCTGTGCTCATGCTTTGTCCCGCTGAAGAAAACGTCCGGCCAGGCGGATGGCCAGCACCACTGAGGCGACTCCATAGGAGGCAAAGGTGATGGCTTGCCCTGGGGTGCCTGTCTCGTAGGCGCCCCGCTGCAGCAACACCGCATCCGCCAAGGAGGCCGCCGTTCCCCACAGCAGCACCCACACGCTCACGTAGGCAATTCCCCGCAGGGTTTGGTTCATGGCTCGCCAGCGAAGATCCAACCCTAGGTCGCTGACAGCCCTAACCTCCCGTGGGGAAGAGGGCCTGAACCTGCAGGCGGATTGTCACATCCCCCAGCAGCTCTTCGCCGAGCACCTTCGGTTTAGCTGCATTCCAGAAGGCCTGCAGGGAAGCGTTGAAGGGCTGGGTGCCGACGCGAAAGAGGCGGCCAAAGCCTCCACCGATGGGGATGGTCCAACCGTTGCCGTTGCCTGTGGTCCAGTCGGCGGTGAGGATGGGGGAACTGGTGAGATACCAACCGGAGGGCAGGTTGTAGTTGAGGAAAGGTTGAATGAGCATCGTGTTGACATCCCTGCCGCCCTTGCCGGCGAACGACCAGACGTTGTTCACCAGCACCCCGGCCACCCAGGGACCCTTGGTGTAAACCGCCACTCCCGCCGGGCCGGCGCTCCAGCGTTGGCTGCTCAGCTGCACATCTGTCGCCGAAGGAATCACCAACGTGGGGCCCAATCCCACCATGAGGTTGCCCCCCATGCGGGGCACCAGGAACAGGGTGGGGTTGATGTCGCCGATGCCCACCACATCCGTTTCACCGGCGAGGGGGCGATGGGTCACCGGCACGATGGTGCGGCTGATCAGGGTGAGGTTGTCGTTCAGGGGGAACGGCACCACCGGCTGGATGTTCCACACGTTGAACACCCGATTGGACTGGGCCCTGGGGTCGATCGCCTTCGGAGCCCATTGGGTGCCTGGCACGCTGTTCCACTGAATGGGAAAGCTGATCAGGTTGGCGACGGGATTTTGGGCCTGTTTGGCCAGGGCCTCCGTGTCGCCTTCCCGGGCTTCCTCCTGCAGGACAGGTTCGGAATCGGGATTGGTGGCTAGCACCAGCGCAGAGCAATCAAAACCAACGTCAGGGCCCTGGCAACGGGGCGCCCCTTGACCGGGTGCTGGACCGCTGAGCAGGCCCGCCACCAGGGCTGAGGCGATCGATGTCGAGAGGACAGAAGGGGCGGCGGACTTGGCGCGCATCAAGGTATGGAAGGGGCGCTAACCATAAAGGCATTCCCTAGCGCGCGACATCGGGAAGATTGCCCTAACCCTTACGAGACTTTCACCCCTTTCCAGAGGGCCACCCGGCCCAGGATCTCCCCTGCGGCGGGTTTGGGTTCGGGATAAAACCAGGCGGCGTTGGCGTTCACCTGGCCATCGACAACCACCGCGCTTCCATGGGGTTTCCCTGGGGTTTGCTCAACGCTAGAGGTGTCGCGTTGCATCCACCATGGGCATCTGTGCGTTGCCCCAGGCGCCTCCGGTGAGCAAGGGGGCGGCGTCGGGCCCGGGGCGTGCCCCCTCCCCGGCCGCGAAGGCGGCATCGGTCCAGGAGAGCAGCAGGGGGCCCAGTACACCGCCATCGGCCCTCTCTTCCGGGCGCAGGTTGAAGTGGTCGCCACCGTTGACGAGCACCAGCTGGTTGCCCCTCCTGGGGGCCGAGCGCATGATGTCAATGGCCTCTGGATCCGGTGGCACCACCCAGTCGCGGCTGCCACTCACCACCAGCACTCGGCCACTCAGCTCGCGGCTCGCGCCACGGGGAAACAGGAGTGAAGCCGGTGGACTCACCGCCGCCACGGCGATCACCCGCCGATCGCTGATGGCCGCCTGGTCCACCCCCTGCAGCCAGCTGCATTGCAGTGTCCAGCTGAGGTTGCGGCTGGGATCATGGGTTTCATCGCACCGCTGTTGCAGTTTGCCGTCCTCCGGGCGCACACCCGCCATCTGGAGCACCGTGGTGCCTCCCCAGGAATGGCCCAGCACCACCACCTGCTCGGTGTTCACCTGGGACCGCAGTCCCAACGTGCCCACCTGATCAATCGCCGCCTTCAGATCCATGGGTCTCAGCGCCAGCTCCTTGGGGGATGGGGGGGGGGCCTTCCCGGCCAGCACGGCCTGCTGTTGGCTGCTGTCGCTCCCGGGATGGCGGGGCAGGATCACCGTGTAGCCACGGCTGGCGAGGAGCTTGCCCCAGCCCAGGAAGCTCTTGGGGTCATCCCAGAGGCCATGGGAGATCAGCACCAGCCGGCCATTTCCCGCGGCCTGGGGTTCCACCACCACCAGGGCCAGGGGTTCTTTTCGGTGGGCCACGGGGATCTGCACCGTGCGCGTGGTGGTGGCCCCCCCGGTGAGGGGTGCCGCTGGCGGGGGGGCGGGGGGCAAGGTGGCGAGCAATCGTTCCGCCTCATCCCGCTGCGACACCATTCGGTTGGCGATCACCTTGGCCTGGGTGAGATCCAAGTTGAGCCGCTGACCCGGCAGGGCGGCGATGAGATCCAGCAGGGTGGGTTTGCCCTTCGCGTTGGCCCGCTCGAGGGCCAGGCGCAGGGTTTCCCCGCTGAGATCCGGGGGCTGACCCTCCACCTGCCCGAAGGAGGAGAGCACCAGCATGGCCTGCTCCACCAGGGGCGATCCCACAGATCCATCCACGATGTTGCTGATGCTCAGGGGTACCGGCTGGTTCAACACCTCCCAAAGCTCTCGGCCTAGGGCGCCGCGAGTGGCGCGATCCAACTCCGCCAGGTCGCTGCTGCCGTTTTGTAGGGCCTCCGGACTCCGCAGCTCGCTCACCTTCAGGGTGAAGCGCGTATCCAACAGGGGGAGATAGGCCACGATCTCTTCCAACGCCTTCGCCGGAGCGAGGGGGGCCAGGGGCAGCAGGGCGCTGATCACCCCGGCCAGGATCACCCCGGCTCCGTTCCGCCGAGTTCTGGCACTTGAAACAGGCATCCGCGGCAACGCTGGCAGGAAAGACACCAACCTATCGATCCGTGGCTTTTGGGGAGCTGGCAGGGGCCTCCATGGGCTCAAGAGGCGACGGGCAACCGGGGACCGGCCTCCACCAGGGTGCGGGTGATGGGGGCCCGGGGATGCTTCAGCAGGGCGGCACCAGGCCCCTCCTCCACGATGCGCCCCCCCTCCAGCACGATCACCCGGTGGCAGAAGCCACTGGCCACCGAGAGATCGTGGGTGACAAACACCATCCCCAGGCCCAGCCGCTCCTGCAGCTCCCGCAACAGGGCCAACACATCCGCCTGCACTTCCGCGTCCAGCATGCTGACGCTCTCGTCGCACAGCAGCACCCGGGGCTCCAGGATCAGGGCCCGGGCGATCGCCACCCGCTGTTGCTGGCCCCCGGAGAGCTGGCGGGGCCTTCGCTGCTCAAAGGCCTCCGGCGGCTCCAGACCCACGGCCTCCAGTTGCTCCCTTGCCTTCTGACGGGCCGCGGTGCGTCCCGCCAGGCGATGGATCAACAGGGGATCAGCCACCGCGTCGCCCACGGACATCTGGGGGTTGAGGCAGGCCAACGGATCCTGAAACACCATCTGCAGTCGGCGGCGGGCCTGGCGCAGGGCCTCCCCCCGAAGCTGGCGCAGGTCCTGGCCCAGCAGCTCCACCGTCCCCCCCCGCACCGGTGCCAGGCCCATCAGGGCGCGACAGAGGGTGCTCTTGCCACAGCCGGAGGCCCCCACCACCCCAATGGTTTCCCCCTCATGGAGGGTGAGGCTCACCCCATCGACCGCCTTGAGCCAACGGGTCTGCCAGGGGGGGGAAGGCAGGGGATGCCAGCTGCGCAGCTCCTCGAGCTTCAGCACCACGGGCGTTGCGGCGGGTGCCTCGCTCTGGCGACCCTCCCGCTCCCGGGCGGCCTGCACCAGCCGTTGCCCCACGGCGGAAACGGGGTGGGTGAGCACCTGTTGGCTCCCTCCCTCCTCCACCAGCACCCCCCCATCGAGCACCCCAATGCGTTCACACCAGCGGCCAGCCATGGCCAGGTCATGGGTGATCAGGAGCAGGGCACTGCCCGCCTCCCGGCAGAGCTCGCAGAGTTCGGCCATCACCTGCATCGTCACCGCCACGTCCAGGCTGGTGGTGGGTTCATCGGCGATCACCAGCGGTGGGCTGAGGGCCATGGCCAGGGCAATGGCCACCCGCTGCCGCATGCCACCGCTGAATTCATGGGGGTAACTGCCGTAGCGGGCCGGTTCAATGCCCACCCGGCCCAGCAGCTCCTCCACCCGGGTCCGCAGCTGGGCCCGCCCGGCGGGCCGATGGGCGGCCAGGGTGTCGCGCAGGTGTTCCCCCACCGTCATGAGCGGGTTCAGGCGGGTCATGGGATCCTGAAACACCAGCCCCACGGCCTCCCCACGGAGCCGGCGCAGGGCGGACTGATCGAGCTGACGGGGATCCTGCCCGGCCAGCAGCAGGGTGCCCTGGCAGTCGCTTCCGGGGGGCAGGAGCTGCAGCACCGCCCGGGCCACCGTACTTTTGCCGCAGCCCGAGGGTCCCACCAGGGCCAGGCGGTCACCACGGCGGAGCGCCAGATTCAACCCATCCAGGGTGGGGTTGGGGGCGCCGGGATAGCGCACCATCAACCGTTGGAGGTAAAGCACGGCCCCCTCTCCCCCCCCCAGGGGTGGGGTGTGGGAGGGCTGAAGGGGGGCGGCTGACGCCATGCTGGGGGGAAATCTCGACCCAGCTTGACTGCTCGGGCCAGCCCCAGCCCAGCCAAGGGCGCGGCGGGGGGGTTGCGTGCTGACTACCATGGGCTAATCGCGAGGAGGTCGATGCTCAGGACCATCCCCGAACGGATCGCTCCAGAGGCGGTTACCGCCAGCGAGGGTTCGACCGATGGCCATGGGCCCGACCGCTCGACCGCGGCCCCTAGCGATGCCCTCCCGCTGCGACACCGTCTGATTCATGGGCCGACCGACTATGGCGTGCCCCTGCCGGAGTGGCTGCAGGAGTGTGTGCGGCATGTCCCCCCGGGGTCGGGCGACAGCTGCCCCACCGACACCGAGGCGCTGCTGGCTTCCGCCTTCGATTTCGCCTTCCAGCTGCACGAAGGACAGTTCCGGGCCACCGGGGAGCCCTACATCGTCCACCCCATCGCCGTGGCGGATCTGCTGCGGGACATCGGAGCCAGTGCGGCGGTGATCGCCGCGGGCTTCCTCCACGACGTGGTGGAGGACACCCAGGTGACGCCGGAGGAGGTGGAAGCCCATTTCGGCCCGGAAGTGCGGGCCCTGGTGGAGGGCGTCACCAAGCTCGGAGGCATCCATTTCACCAACCACACCGAAGCCCAGGCGGAAAACCTGCGGCGGATGTTTCTGGCCATGGCCAGTGACATCCGGGTGGTGCTGGTGAAGCTGGCGGATCGCCTGCACAACATGCGCACCCTCGGGGCCCTCAAACCCGAAAAGCAACAACGCATCGCCCGGGAAACCCGCGAGATCTATGCCCCCCTGGCCAACCGATTGGGCATCGGCCGGTTCAAATGGGAGTTGGAAGATCTGGCCTTCAAAATTCTCGAGCCCGAGGCCTTCCGCGAGATCCAACAGGCGGTGGCCACCAAGCGCAGCGAGCGGGAGGACCGGTTGGCGGTGACCGCGGGTCTGCTGCGGGATCGCCTCCAGGCCGTTGGCCTGGGGGAATGCCAGGTGCACGGCCGCCCCAAGCACCTCTATGGCATCTGGAGCAAGATGCAGCGGCAGCAAAAGGCGTTCCACGAGCTTTACGACATCGCCGCCGTGCGCATCCTCTGCCCCACCGTGGACAGCTGTTACCGCGCCCTGGCGGTGGTGCACGACACGTTTCGGCCCATCCCAGGCCGCTTCAAGGACTACATCGGGCTTCCCAAACCCAACGGTTACCAGTCGCTGCACACCGCCGTGATCGGCCGCCACCGGCCCATTGAGGTGCAGATCCGCACGGGTGAAATGCACCAGGTGGCGGAATTCGGCATCGCCGCCCATTGGAAATACAAGGAGGGCGGATCCCCAGCCACGGGTGATGCGGAGCGCTTCAACTGGCTGCGGCAACTGGTGGATTGGCAGAAGGATGGGGGCTCGGAAGACAGCAGCGACTATCTGGCCTCGATCAAGGAAGACCTCTTTGATGAGGAGGTGTTGTGTTCACGCCGAAGGGAGATGTGGTGGGGCTGCGCAAGGGTTCTACGGCTGTGGATTTCGCGTACCGCATCCACTCGGAAGTGGGCAACCACTGCCAGGGGGTGAGGATCAACGATCGGCTCTGTCCCCTCGCCACCCAGCTGCAAAATGGCGATTTCGTGCAGGTGATCACGGGCAAGGCCGCCCATCCCAGCCTGGATTGGCTGAATTTCGTGGCCACCCCCACCGCCCGGAATCGCATCCGGGCCTGGTACAAGCGCAGCCACCGGGAAGACAACATTCTGCGGGGCACCGATATGCTCGAGCGGGAATTGGGCAGGGATGGCTTTGATGCCCTCCTGAAAGGCGAAGCCATGGCCCGGGTGGCCCGCCGCTGCAATCTGGTGAGCACCGACGACCTGCTGGCCTCCCTGGGCTTCGGCGGGGTGACCCTGCAGCAGGTGGTGAACCGCCTGCGGGAGGAGATCCGCCTGGCGGCGGCCACCGCCACCCCGCCCCCCAGCAATGAGGCGGTGGCCGCCGGGGTGGCCGCCGCCGCCCAGGCCGCAGGGCCTCCTGCCCCGGTTTCGGGAAGTCCGATCCTCGGCCTGGAAGGGCTGGAATATCGGCTTGGGGGCTGCTGCAGCCCCCTCCCCGGCTCGCCCATCGTGGGCACGGTGGCCCTGGGCAACCATGGCATCACCATCCATCGGCAGGACTGCAGCAACCTTCCCCAGGTGCCGGCGGAACGGCGGTTGCCCGTGCGCTGGAATCCCGCTGCCCCAGAGGAGCAACGCCGGCGCTATCCAGTGCAACTGCGCATCGAGGTGCTTGATCGGGTGGGGGTGCTGAAGGACATCCTGACCCGCCTCTCCGACCATCGCATCAACGTGAGTGATGCCCGGGTGCGCACCACCCCCGGCAAGCCCGCCCGCATCGACCTGCGGGTGGAGCTCAGCAGCGATGGCCAGCTGCTGGACACGATCGATCAGATCCGCTCCATGGCCGATGTGCTCGACATTGCCCGCACAGGCACCGGCTGAGCCTGGCCTGGGCCCGGATGCAAAGCAGCCTCTTCACCACCTTTTTGTTGCCGCTGGCCTTGGCGGCGGTGATGCTCGGCATGGGATTGGGCTTGGTGCCAGACGACTTCCGGCGCATTGGCCGGAATCCCAAGGCCGTGGCCATCGGCACCTTCGCCCAGGTGGTGCTCTTGCCCCTGATCGGCGCCCTGATTGTGGGGCTGCTGCCCATGCCCACCCCCATCGCCATGGGATTGATGGTGGTGGCGCTCTGCCCGGCTGGTCCCGCCTCCAATCTGATCACCTATCTGGCCAAGGGGGATGTGGCCCTTTCGGTGAGCCTCACGGCCCTCAGCAGCCTGATCACCGTGGTGACGATGCCGGTGTTGGCCCATCAAGCCCTGCGACTCCTCATGGGCACGGAGACCCCGATCAGCCTGCCGATCGGCCCCACCATGGGGCAGATCCTCCTGATCACCCTTGTGCCCATCGCCATCGGCATGGCCCTGAGGCAGCGTTTCCCCGCATCGGCCCAGGTGCTGGAACGGCAGGTGAGCCGCCTTGCCGCCGCCCTCCTGGGTTCGCTCATCCTGACGGTGGTGCTGCGGGAGGGCTCCAGGCTTCCTGGATTCCTCTTCAAGGCTGGCCTGGCCGTCCTGCTGTTGAACGGGCTTGGCACCCTGGTGGGCTATCTGGCGGCCAAGCTGCTGGGGTTGCCGTTGCCCCAACAAATCTGCCTGGCCAGCGAAGTGGGCATCCAAAACTGCACCCTCGCGATCGCCATCACGGCCGGACGGCTGCGCAGTCCTGAAATGGCGGTGCCGGCGGCGGTGTATGGCCTGTGGATGTTTGCCACTGGGTTGGTGGTGGTGCGTCTGGGCAGAACCGCCATGGGCGATCGCCCCGCCAAGCTTTAGCCGGATTGATCCGCTTCCATGGGCTTCAGCTAGGGCCCCAACCCTGCCCCAGGGTTGCCCAAGCTCGCCCCAGGATTCCCCAACACGGGATTTCCATTGATGGGATTCTGGGGTGGATTCTGGCTGTCGAAATCCGCTAATTCCGGCATGGCCTGCTGGTTTTCCAACAGCTGGGGCCTCGTCATCAGCGGGGGGCTGGTGGGGGAAGGGGAGCCGGAGGGGGGGGAGGGCGTGGCCTGGGTGGATGGCTTGCCGCTGGAGGTTCCTGGCACCACCCGGTTCACCGCGATCGCTGCCAACACCAGGGCAGCCCCCAGGGCCGTGAGCCCGATCCACAGCGTCCTGTTGGTGGTGGGGGGTGCGTCAGGATCGGGGTCCAAAGACATGACTGAGCCGTTCTCTCACCCGACTTGACGCAACCCTATTCCGTCCGTTCCCCCCACCATCAGCGTGCCCTCGTGTGGCTGATCACCCTTGCCCTCGGCCTGGTGCTCTTCGTGTGGCAACTCGGAAGCACGGGGCTGGTGGACGAAACGCCGCCCCTGTTTGCCGCCGCAGCCCGCGCCATGGCGGAGACCGGAGACTGGCTGATCCCCCGGGTGAACGGCCTGCCCCGCTACGACAAGCCCCCCCTTGTCTATTGGCTCATGGGGGTGCTCTATGCCCTCCCGGGGCAGGCCACCTGGAATCCGCTTGGCTCCTGGGCCGCCTCCCTGCCCTCTGCCCTCGGCTCCGTGGCCGTCATGCTCGGCCTTGCCGACACGCTCCTGCGCTGGCCCCAAGGGG
>JAYKHG010000131.1:0-12118 GCA_035284825.1 Cyanobacteriota bacterium | reverse complement strand
TGGATCATGTCCGAAGGTCCCCCCGCACCTCCAGCTGGAGGTGCGGGGCCGGAACCAGGAAACGATCGCTCAGGTCTTCCAGGGTCATGGGGGTCAGCCATTCCAGGTGCTGCAACACATGGAGAGCCACGGCCTGCTTGGCCCGCGGATGGCCGTCCTCCACCTTGATCGCCACCCCCATTCCTTCACCCACGCGGGTGAGGCACTGAATGCCCTCCGCTCCACCTTTGCTCAATACCTGTCCATGGGCCCGTCGCATGAGCTCGGTGTCAAACCGGTTTTCCCCTGCCACCAGCTCCGGGTGGCTGAGCATGGCGCGGCAGAGACTCTCCAAATCGGGCTGGGTTCCAGCGCCGAGGTGGGCGAAAAGCAACGCCATCTGGGCCAGTTGCAGCTGCAACGTGGGAGCTCCGCAATCATCCCGAGCCACCACCAACTCCGCGGCGGGCAGCGCCAGCAGTTCGCCCACACGCTTCAGCACCTCCTGCTGCAGAGGGTGATCCACCTGCAGGTAGCTTTCCAAGGGCCAATGGAGCATGCGACAGGCCGCGAGAAAGGCGGCGTGTTTTCCGGAGCAGTTGTGCTGCAGGGGGCTTAGCCCTTCTCCTGGGGGCGGGCACTGCAGCAGTTCCACGTCCAACTGGGCACCCCACAGAAGGCGAAAGGCCTCCCGGGCATGGGCCTTGCTGCCCGTGTGGGAGGCGCAGGCGATGGCCAACCCCCGATCCCCAGCCCCATAGCGCTCCGCCGCGCCACTGCCCACGTAAACCGTGGCCTGAAAGGGCTTGAGGGCCGAACGCACAAAGGACAGCAGCTGGGGATCACCAGCGCGCATCAACACCCGCCCCCGCTGATCACACACCACCACATGCACCTGGTGGCTGGATTCCGGAATGCCCTCCCGCAACAGTCGCACCCTGAGGGGTGGAACCAGGGAACGGTTGGCCCCAGAGAAGCTGGTGGACAGTGACATGGGACTTGAACGGGTCTGGCGGTCGCCGCTGGGCGTGGGTTCAGAGAGCCTGACAGAGGCCGGTTCCCAGCCCCATCAACAACAACATCCAAAGAATTCCCTGGCGGAGCCTCATGAGCACAGGGCCCACCTGGTGCCTGGCCACCAGCAGATCCTGCTGGCGCCATGCCAGGGGCTTTTCCCACACCTGGCCGTCATACCAACCTGATTCTTCGTATTCCACCTTTTCTGAAACCAGGCGCCGATGCACGTAGGACCATCCCAGCCACTGGCGCAGCAGAAGCAACAGCGGAAGGCCCAGGCTGAGGGTGAAGGCCGCGGCGCAGATCCCCAGTAGGTGATTCTTCAGGCTCCAACTGCCGCTGGCCACCGCCAGGCCCAGGGGGAGGGTCAGCAACCAGGCCACCCCCAAGGATCGCGTCAGGGCCCATGGGCCCCGGGCGGGCCAAGAAAAAAACCAGGACCCCTCCAATTGCTTGTATTCCTCCAGGGGACGCTGTTCCTTGACGACGGGACAGGACACTGGGGTGTCCGTGGAGTCGGCTCCGGGGCCAGGGGGGGAGGCTGGAGGCATGGTTACGCCAGGTGTTCAGGACGTCCGGAGAGATCCCATGGAGGCAGGGGGCACCAGTGGGATGTAACGCTGTTGCTCACCATGCCCCCAGAAGGATTCCAAATCGTAAAAGTGTCGCTCCTGGGGCGTGAGGACATGCACGATCAATTCCCCATAATCGAGCAACACCCAGCGCCCCTCAGTCTGCCCTTCCCGGCGCAGGGGCTGGCGATGCACTTCTGCCTCCAGGCGTTCCTCCACCGAGCGAGCAATCGCTCGGACTTGCACATCCGTCAGGCCACTGCAGATCACGAACCAATCCGCCAGGGAGGAAATGTCCTCAACCCGGATGAGACGGATGTCCACGGCCTTGCGATCGTCGCAGGCCTCAGCGGCCAGCCGGGCCAGATCCTCGCTGGAGGGGTCAGCCATACACGTTCTCGCTGCTGAGGGATTGGCGTGAACCCTCCTGTTGGGCCATTTCTGCCCTGGCCTTGCCCGCACTCTTGCGAAGGGCTTCGAGGCGGTCTTCGTAGAAGGATCGTTTGCGCTTTTTGCGGCTCTGTTCCACCAACTCTTTGAGAGCGCCCCCCAGGCTTTTGTAGGCATTGGGCAGGGTGTAGCCAAAGCGACAGGCCAGTTCGATGGCCCGCTCATCCGCCTGAATGGCATCCTGCAAGCGTTTTTCTGAATTGTTTTTCAGATACAGGCGGTAGCCCGCAAACCCTGAAAGGCCCGCTGCCACCAGCAGAAGAAGGCCATCCTGCACCCATAGTTCACCAATGGCACCCCCCAAGCCGATGGCGAGGGCCGCCATCTCCCATCCATCCCGGGGGATGGCATCGTTCTGGATGCGTCCCACCTCATGCCAGAAGAGGAGGTTGCGATGGTCGAGGGCAAGGGCATCCCATTTCTCCAGATCCACCTGGATCTCCACCTCATCCCTGCCGATTTCCTCCAGGGTGATCAGGGGTGGATCCACCGAAGCGGCCGCTTCCACAAACACCCAGCTCTGCATTTCCGGGGGAAGCAGCCCCTTCAGGCGCTGGAGTTCGCTCATCGACGGTTTGGAGTTGGTCTTGATTCTCGGATCAGATTAGCGATCTCCCCGTAGGAAGGGGACGGCCCCGGGGATGGGATAGCCGCACGCATGAGAGGCTGGGGCAGTTTTGCCCTCCCACGCCCCATGCCCCGCCGCACGGATTTGCGTCGCATCCTGCTGCTGGGCTCCGGGCCAATCGTGATTGGCCAAGCCTGCGAATTCGATTATTCCGGCACCCAGGCCTGCAAAGCCCTGAGGGCAGAGGGCTTTGAGGTGGTACTGGTGAACTCCAATCCCGCTTCGATCATGACGGATCCTGATCTGGCGGACCGTACCTACATCGAGCCCCTCACCCCTGCGGTGGTGGCTGAGGTGATTGAGCGGGAGCGGCCCGATGCCCTCCTCCCGACGATGGGGGGACAGACAGCCCTCAACTTGGCCGTCGCGCTCGCGGAAAACGGCACGTTGGAGCGGTTTGGGGTGGAACTGATCGGCGCCAACCTGGAGGCCATTCGCAAGGCCGAAGACCGGTTGCTCTTCAAAGAAGCGATGGAACGCATCGGCGTGACGGTCTGTCCTTCCGGCATTGCCAACAGCCTGGAGGAAGCAGAGATGGTGGGGGAAGCCATCGGCTCCTATCCCAGGGTGATCCGTCCGGCTTTCACGCTTGGGGGCTCCGGGGGGGGAATCGCTTACAACCCCGAGGAATTTCGTGCGATCTGCAAAAGCGGATTGGATGCCTCTCCGGTCTCCCAAATTTTGATCGAGCAATCCCTGCTCGGCTGGAAGGAATATGAATTGGAGGTGATGCGCGACAACGTCGACAACGTGGTGATTGTGTGCTCCATCGAAAACCTTGATCCCATGGGAGTGCACACCGGGGACTCCATCACGGTGGCCCCGGCCCAAACCCTCACCGACCGTGAATACCAGCGTCTGCGGGATCAATCGATCGCCATTATTCGGGAGATCGGAGTGGATACGGGGGGGAGCAACATCCAGTTCGCCATCAATCCTGCCAACGGGGATGTGGTGGTGATCGAGATGAATCCCCGGGTCTCCCGCTCTTCCGCCCTGGCGAGCAAAGCCACCGGATTTCCCATCGCCAAGATTGCAGCGAGGCTGGCCGTGGGCTACAGCCTCGACGAGATCATCAACGACATCACTGGAGCCACTCCCGCCTGCTTTGAACCCACCATCGACTACGTGGTGACAAAGATCCCCCGATTCGCGTTTGAAAAATTCCGCGGCAGTCCTCCCGTGCTCACCACCTCCATGAAATCCGTGGGGGAAGCGATGGCGATCGGCCGCTGTTTTGAGGAGTCGTTCCAGAAAGCACTGCGCTCTCTGGAGACGGGACTGGCCGGCTGGGGGTGCGACAAAAGCGATGATCAGCCCCCGGCGGGCGATCTGGAGCGCCAACTCCGCATTCCCTCCCCAGACCGTATCTTGGCCGTGCGGGCGGCCATGAGAACAGGACGCAGCGACGGGGAGATTCATGAACTCAGCGGAATCGACCCCTGGTTTCTCGCAAAACTGCGGGGGTTGCTGGAGGCTGAGCAACGATGGCTGGTGGGGCGAAGCCTGGCGGAGCTGGACGCCACCGCCCTGCTGGAGTTGAAGCGGCTGGGGTTCTCCGATCGCCAGCTGGCATGGGCCACCGGCAGCGATGAATGGAGCATGCGGCGCCACCGGCAGACCTTGGGGGTGGATGCGGTGTTCAAGACCGTGGACACCTGCGCGGCGGAATTCGCCTCCAGCACCCCTTACCACTACTCCACCTACGAAAGCCCCCTGCTGCGGCTCCAGGAGGACGGCACCCTGGTGCGCCAACCGCAGGCGAGCGAGGTGCAACCGGAACAGCGACGCAAGGTGATGATCCTGGGCGGTGGCCCCAATCGCATCGGCCAGGGGATTGAATTCGATTACTGCTGCTGCCACGCCTCCTATGCCCTGAGGGATGGGGGCTTCGCCACGGTGATGGTGAACAGCAATCCGGAAACGGTCTCCACCGACTACGACACCAGCGACAGGCTCTATTTCGAACCGCTCACCCTGGAGGATGTGCTCAACGTGATCGAAGCGGAACGGCCGGAGGGCTTGATCGTTCAGTTCGGGGGCCAAACCCCCCTGAAGTTGGCCATTCCTCTGATGCGCTGGCTGCAGAGTGCCGAGGGCAAAGCCTGTGGCACCACCCTCTGGGGCACCTCACCGGAATCCATCGACCGGGCCGAAGATCGGGAACAGTTTCAAGAGATTCTGCAGGAGCTTCAGATCCGCCAACCTCGCAATGGGCTGGCCCGCAGTGAAAGTGAGGCCCGTCTGGTGGCGGAACGGGTGGGCTATCCCGTGGTAGTCCGACCCAGCTATGTGCTCGGCGGTCGGGCCATGGAAGTGGTGTACGACGAGGCCGAACTCAACCGCTACATGACAGAAGCCGTGAATGTGGAGCCGGATCACCCGGTGCTGATTGACCAGTTCTTGGAAAATGCCATCGAGGTAGATGTGGATGCGCTCTGTGATCACACAGACACGGTGGTGTTCGGTGGACTGATGGAGCACATCGAGCCCGCAGGGGTGCACTCAGGCGATTCAGCCTGCAGCCTTCCTTCGGTGAGCCTCCCGCCAGATTGCCTGGCCACCATCCGGCAATGGAGTGCGGATCTGGCCCGCGCCCTCAAGGTGCGTGGCCTGATCAACCTGCAGTTCGCCGTGCAGCATGGCCTTGTCTACATCCTTGAAGCCAATCCCCGCGCCTCACGCACCGTTCCCTTTGTCGCCAAGGCCACAGGAGTGCCACTGGCGAAGATCGCGAGCCAAATCATGGCTGGAGCCTCCCTCTCAGAGCTTGGGCTCACCAGCGAACCCCACCCCCCCAGGCAGACGGTGAAGGAAGCCGTGCTGCCCTTTCAACGCTTCCCCGGTGCCGACACCCTCCTCGGGCCGGAGATGCGCTCCACTGGAGAGGTGATGGGCATTGCCACAAGTTTCGGGCTGGCCTACGCCAAGGCGGAATTGGCCGCCGGGGAAGCCCTTCCCACCGGCGGCACGGTGTTCCTTTCCACCCATGACCGGGACAAACCTGAGCTGGTGCCAGTGGCCCAGCAATTGGCCAACAAGGGCTTCGCCCTGGTGGCAACCACCGGCACGGCCCAGGTCCTCAGGGCCGCTGGGCTTGAAGTTCAGTCGATTCTGAAGGTGCATGAAGGCCGACCCAACATTGAAGATGCCATTCGCTCAAGGCAGATCCAGCTGGTGATCAACACCCCTGTGGGCAGGCAGGCCGCCCATGATGATCGCTATCTGAGGCGGGCCGCCCTCGACTATGACGTCCCCACCGTCACCACCCTTGCCGGGGCCAGGGCTGCCGTGGAAGGCATCGCCGCCCTGCAGGGGCATCGCACCATGGAGGTGACTGCCCTGCAGGACATTCATGCCCCCTGGAGCAAACAGGGCTGAAGACGACTGTTGGGATCTTCATCCCAGCCGGCACGCTTCACAAGGACAATCTCAGCTTTGCTCCCGGTGCGCGAGGGCATCAAGGGAAAGGGCAGCGATTTCCTTAGGCTCGATGAGATCCAGCTTGGCTGCCGACACTGGAGCAGCCGTAGTCATCACCCTGGTGCGGCTCTGGGATCGCCACCACTTGAACCGCAGCAGGGGAAGACAGCCCACCGTTTGTGCCATGGCCCAGAAAAACACGTAGCCCGCCAGCAATCGTCGGAAGGCTCCAAACCTGGATTCGCGCAGGATATCGATCACATGGGTGCTGGGTCCGAGGCGCCCATCTGCACATCCCTCGTGGACGGCGCAGGGGAGGACGATGGCACTGCGGAAGGGGCCAACTTGGATGGAGGGCTCCGTGCCTACCGCCACGATCTCCGGCCCCGTATCGAAGTGGCGGATCCCATCCGCCTGGCGGGCTGTGAGCATGGCGGCATCGGCTTCAGCCCGCATGAGAGAGCTGCACCGCCCATCAGGAACGCCAAGGAAGAGCAGGGAGCCTCGCACGAGCCGGTGGGCGTGGGTGTGAAGCAAATGATCCCCCACCTCCGCCCCCTGCACATCGAGGCTGGCAATGCCATAGCTCAAAGAGAACAGCTTGCTGATGTAGTTCGTTAGCAGCTGGTGGTTGCACGGCACCTCCCCAATCACCAGGCTGCGGCGACCGGTGCGTGCCAGCAAGGAACGGCCCTGGCAGAAACGCAGGCCCAGACTCCAGAGCCAAGGACCAAAGATGTAGAGGGCCACATCCGCCACCAGGGCTAAGGCAGCGCAAGGGCCACCTGGATCTGCAACGGAAGGCACCGCAAAGGCAACACTCACGCCTTTGAGAAGGCTCTGCATCAAGGGCAGACCGAAGCTGACGGAGATGAGAATGTAAGTGGCATGAATGGCCCAAGCCATCGGGGTTTCCAGCACATGGAGGGCCCAGGTCCGCCCACCCTGCTTCAGTTCCCTGGAGGTGGCAGTGGGTCGATGTCGTCCAAGTCCATCAGTCCCAAGAATGACCCCGCACTCCTGAAGAAAAAGGTTTGATTCCAGATTGTCGAGCAGCGCGAGTTCATCCCGAGACAGAGAGAGTCCCAGGGGCCGTTGCCGTTCATCTGGGAAAGCCTGCAAAAGCTGCCGACTGAGGCAGAACAACAGTTGGGTGAGGGTTTGATGCATGGCAGCCACGGCGGCGGTGGCTGGCTCCGCCCGGCGACGGCCGGCCCCCGTGGTGAAGAGCCTGCTCACGATCGATTCACCGGGCCGCCGCGCGGCCAACATCGAGGATCCCCGCAGGCTGCCGGGTTCCCCCGTGAGGATGAAGAGATCCCGGATCACCCCCCTGCGCGCCATCAGATCACAGGCTTCCATCACCTGGCGGGAGGGGAACGTGCGACAGGAGTGACTGAGCACAAGCACGATCGACTGCCTGGCGAGGGCCAAACGTTCCATGTCGTGCTGAATTGCCATCAGCACGGCATTGGCAGAGAGCGCCTTGACCCTTAAGCGGGGCATCAGCAGGGAGAGATCCCTGGCAAATTGCTCAGCCAACCAGAGACTGTTCTCCACCCCTGTGATCAACAGGTCGACATGGTGGGATTTCGCCAGACTGTCATCAAGGCCAGCCTGTCGTAGCACATTCTCTTTGTCAGCCAGATTCGCGGCCTTGGTGATCAGCACTTGGGCCAGCGCATCAGCACTCTGGCGATTTCTGGATCCAGGATTGCTCCAGTCGTCAGTGATAGCGGCGAGCAAGGAAGGAATCTCTGCAATGTCCGCCGCGACCGGATCGGTTGATGGGTTGTGAGGGGAAGAGGGGGCAACCTCTGGGGCCTCAGCCCATGGAGCATAGGGGTGGCGACGATTGAGCACCTCCTGAGGCGATAGCTGACGATCCAAGGACAGCGAGAAAATGTTCAGATCATCCGCGGAGAGAATGGCGATCTCACCCGCATTTTCATCCAAATCGATGCGCCAACCCTGCTCCTGACCTGCCAGAACGGCATCGATGGCGGCGGATTCGGAGGCGTACAGCACCATGCCTTCCGCCGGATCCCCACCAATGGTGATGGGCTGGCCAAGGCTGCCCACCACCAAACGATCTGGCCATGTGGTTGAGGCCACCACCAAACCGAAGCTGCCCCTGGCCCTGTCCATGAAGTACTTCAGAGCTGTCGCTGGGCTGTTCTGAAGAAATCCATCCAAGGCCATCTGGATCCATGTCCGCAGGCTTGCCTCGCTGTGCGAGGCAAGCTGGGGCTCCAGGCGCAACTGTTGCAGCATGGCCTTTCTGTAGATCCGAGTCCATCTGTGGCGACTGGGTCCGGGATCGCTGTCAACACGAAGTGGAGGGCCGAGGTCTGTCCTCGCCACCAGGTCAAGGAAGGTCTCTTCGAACAGTTGGGCCCATCGCTTGAGGTCTTCAGCGGGGGGGATCTGGGGAAAGGGAGAAAGGGTTTGCAGACATCCCCATCGCACGGCTGCAAACCAGTCGCCTTGACAAATCAGGAGATCCATCATTCCTGCGATGCGTGCTGAATCCACAAGGGCCGGAGCAGGTTGCTGGAGGGTCTCGGCCAACCAGGTTCCAAGGTCTGTGGCCACGGGCAGCAGGGCCCCAAAGTCCTCGAACGCTTCAAAGTCGCCGTTGTGGGTGATGCGGTGGTGAACCCGTTGCCAACGCCATTCCCAACGTCCATCCTCCCCCGGATGCCAAAGGCGACAGCGGCGGCCTGGGGTCCATTCCTGCCAGTGGGTTTCCCGAACGGCAGGGGGGCCACTGGTGCCAAAGCGATAGTGCCAGCAGGCCACCGTGGCGTCTGAGTGGGGACGACAGCCCCCCCGATGGGCCCGCCGCCGGCGGCGTCGAAAACCATCTTCCAGGGCGGGGGTGAGATCTCCCCGTTTGGCATTGACGATTTTGTGGCCCACCAAACGGTTTTCCCCTTGGCGATCCAATGTCATCACCAGCCCGCCACCGGCCTGGGCGCCTCGAAGTTCAGTCTCCCGACCCATGCGATGAAAGAGGCTGATCACCCTGGGGGAAAGCAGCTCCCGCCCACGGATGGCCTGGGGGCCAGCCACCAGACCGAAATTACCGCAGTAAAGAATGGACCCGCTTCCGCTCACCAGACTCTGAAGATCTGTGCGGGAAGCCAGTGCCAGACAAATATTGCTGAGAACGATTCCCAGCAATAGGTTGTTGGGCAATGACAACCCAACATCCGATGGATTGGCGGTGGTGGACTGCAGCCAAAGGGGCAGGGTGATGGCAAGAACAGCAAGATGAGAAAAAATGCCTGCACCAGCTTTGAGCCGCAGTTTCCATGGCTCGGGATCTCCCGCATGAAGCCATGGCATGGGCCGTTGGCCCCCTCCCATCAGGCCAATGGGGGCCAGAGGCAAGAGGGCACGAAGCATCTGCCAGGGCGATCGATGCTCCAGCACATTCTCAAGACAAATCACCGAAGGCTCGGCATCCACCAAGCCACGCATCACGGAGTGGGCAAGGCCGTGCATCAATTCAGAGGCCACCCAGGCCAGCCGCAGGGCCAGTGAAACGAGGAAAGCTTCCGCGGGAGCTTTGCCGCAGAGCGCCATCTGCAGCAAAGCAAACAATTCGGGAGCACACCTCTGAAGGCTCTGCACCCCCCATTCGCTGCGGAAATCATGCCTGTTTTTTACGCTGGGGGAAGCCATGGAGAGATCGGATGTCCTGGGCTCCCCTTGCCAGGAGCGCAGAGCGGATGACTTGCACCTTGCTGCTCTTTGCGGGGTCGCATGATGATCTGGAACGAGGAAAGTTGTGATCTCTCTCACATAGGACCGCTCCTGTTGCGGCCACACTGCAACTAGGCCTTTTTAAGAACGTGCTGGCCACCCAATCCCATTGGCACCATCAGAATCGGGAGTCAAGGATGGCCTCCGCACTTTTGCTGCTGCTGGCTCTGCCGGCCTTGATGGCATCACCCGCTCGAGGCACATCCACGTCGAACCGAATCCCCCCAGGCACCAGCTTCCGAGCGCCTGGGGACATCCTGATCGCCGATCGCACCCGGCGCTTCCCCCTGCGCCGGGAGGGTGGGGGCACCCGTGCGGCCTGCGCGTCACGCCTTGTCGCCCACCTTGTGCCTGAAAAAGGTGAGCTGGATCCTGGGAAGGCCGTGGTGATCGGTCTAATCGAAGGACCAACAGCCGATTCTGTTCCCTTAGTGCTTCGGCTGGGAGGACAAGACTGGATGTTGGCGGCAAGACCTACAGCCACGCTCCGGCTTTTTCGGCTTCCCCAGACCCCCGATGGGACCCTCTGGGAGAGCTTTCCCGCCTGCGAAGGCACAGCAGAACCCCAGGCTCCCCCTGCCCGAAGCCTGCTGTTGCGCCCTGGCGATCGTCCAGGGGATCTGCCCTACCAGGTGCTTTTGAAGGGCCTTTGGAGCAGCTGCGGCCGCACCATCCCCAGGGAGGCGGCAATCGGCGGCTGGAACTATGGGCAACTCCTGGAACGGTTGCCGAAGGAGCTGGCGGTGGTCTGTGACGCCCTGCCTCAAGGCGGAGCTTCCATCCCAGGATCGTGAGCGTCGAGCAGCTCCCAGATCTCCTCCTGCCGGGTGCGGCCTGAAAGGGAATGCACCCCCCAGGGCTTCCAGCGGAGGCCATGAGGCCTATCGAGCAGCAGGTCACGGGTGACCCCCGACATCAGGATGCGGCAATTCGGGGAGGGGGGAAGGGCCCCATCCGCGGTGCTGGGGGAGCGGAGGGAATCGATGCGGGCCGCACAGTTGACCACATCGCCGATCACACCGTATTCCCAGCGATCATTGCTGCCGATGGAACCGGCCACCACCAGGCCACTGTGCAGGCCAAGGCGGAGGCGCACCGGGGGTTGGCCACCTTGCTGGAGCTGGCCATTGAGCTTATGAAACTCCGCACGGATGGCGAGGGCTGCGTCCAAGGCGGTGGCGGCATTCCATGGTCGAGAGCCGCTAAGGGGCGCGCCAAACACGGCGAGCACCCCATCGCCGGTGAATTTGTTCACAAGCCCACCCCGGATCTGGATCGGATTCACGAGCCGTTCCATGGCTTGGTTGAGCCAATCGAGGAGAGGCTCGGGCGGTAGACCCTCGGCCACGGCGGTGAAGTGTTCGATGTCGGCAAGCAGAACGGTGACGAACAGCTCCCGCGCCCGGAAGCGATTGCCCGCCAGCAACACCTCCCGCTGCTGCCAGAGTTCCTGGGCCACCTCGGGCGAGATGGTCTGCCCCAGGAGGCGCTGGAGTTGCTGGCGCTGCAGCTGCTGCTCCATGCCACGGCCGGTCCAGGCGGCGGTGGCGGTGGCGATCAGGCCGGCAAGCGGAAGGGTGAGATTCAGCCAAAGCCCCCCCTGCCAGAGCAGCAGTCCCCCTGCTGCCATGCCGAACACCGCCACCTGGGCGACGGCTTGGCCGCTGCGGCGGAGGTTGGGGAGTCCCTCCCCGAGGGCTGCCCCGGCCGTGATGGCCCCCACCAGCAAAAGGGTGTTGAGCCAATCAGGAACGGCCCCAATCCCCAGAGGGGTCCCCCGTTCCTGGGCCATCAGGGCAGCCAGACGATGGGCATGGAGATCCACTCCTGGCATGCCCCTCTCCCCTGGCGACCAGGGGAGGCGCCCGACGGGAACGGCAAAGAGATCCCGCAGGGAAGGGGCTCGGCTGCCGATCAACACGACCGTGCCCCGAAGGCGCTCCGGAGGCACCTGGCCTGCGAGCAGTGCCCGCAGACTCCAACTCTGGAAACTGCCCGGGCGATGAAAGGGGAGCATGCGCTGGATGCCCCCCTCATCCAGGTGGGTGTAGCCACCGGAATTGGCCGCCAGGGTGTCCGGTGGGGGACCGGCCTCCCAACGGGCACGGAGGGGACTGATGGCTTGGCCGTGCCAAAGCTCCAGGAGGCGCAGGGGGAGGGTGACGCCAGCGGGTCCCTGGCTGCGCACATGGAGCAGATCGCGACGCACCACCCCGTCAGCATCCAGGGGCAAGTCGTTGTAGGCCTGTCTGGTGGGGGGTGTACCGGGAATGGGTTT
>JAYKHG010000130.1:0-10139 GCA_035284825.1 Cyanobacteriota bacterium | reverse complement strand
CCCCCCCATGGACGCCGACGCCCTGCGGGCCCTGTTCACCAAGCCCTATGGCACCCCTGGGCCCACGGCGGAGCAATGGCGGGCCCTCTATGCCGACAACGTGCACTTCCAGGACCCCACCCAGGAGCACCAAGGGATCGAGGCCTACCTCCAGGCCCAGGAGGGACTCCTCAAGCGCTGCGATGACGTGAGCCTGGTGCCGGGGGCCCTGGCCCTCAACGGCAATGTGGCCTTTGTTGAGTGGAAAATGGGCCTGAAGATCAAGGGCATCGAATTCGTCTATCCCGGCGCCTCCCGGCTGCAGCTGGATGCCGCGGGCAAGATCTGTGATCACCGCGACTACTTTGATTTCGTGGGCCCCACCTTTGGGCCCGTGCCCGTGCTGGGAGGCTTTGTGCGCTGGCTCTATGGGCGGTTTGTCTGAGAACCATTAGCGCCACAGAAACCACAACCCCACCCCCGCGCCCCCAGCCGCCACCAACCAGCGCAGCACCTCCCCCTTCACTCGGCTGGCCAGGCCGCCCCCCAACGCCCCGCCCGCCAAGGCCCCCAGGGCCAGGGCGAAAGCCCAACTCCAGGCCACCCGGCCACTGCCCACAAACACCAGGGATGCACTGAGGTTGGCCGCCAGGGCCAGCAGCTGCTTCAAGCCACTCAAGCGGGTGAGGGAGTCGTCCAGGGTGATCGCCAGCACCCCCAGCAGAATCACACTCAAGCCGGCGCCGAAATACCCCCCATAGATGGCTGCCACGGCCACGAGTGCACCCGCCAACAGGGGCGGCCCCTCGGTGCGGCCTGGTGAAAAGGCCGCAAGCCAGCCCCTGATCCAATTCTGCAGGGCCACCAGGCCCGAACCGAGCAAGATCAGCCAGGGCACCAGGGCCAGGAACAACCGCTCATCACTTCGCAGCAGCAGCTTTGCCCCCACCACCCCACCCACCACCGCCAGGGGCGCCAGGAGGCGGCCCCGGCCCCCCTGTCCCAGGAGATCCCGGCGCTGGGCCCAGGCCGCACCCAGATAACCGGGGGTCAGGGCCACAGTGTTAGTGAGGTTGGCCACCAGGGGAGGCAGCCCCAGGACCGTTAGTGCAGGAAAGCTGATGAGAGACCCACCGCCCGCCAGGGCATTCACCAGGCCCGCCGCCACCCCCGCCAGGGCAGCCCCGAGCAAGGGCAGGCCATCTGGGCTCATCGGTCCCACCAGCGCAGGAGGTTGCTGTAGCTGCGGCTGATCAGATCAAACACCTCTCCCTTCCCCTCCTGCCCGTGCAGGGCCCGTCGGGCGGTATCCAGCTCGAAGAGCAACTCCCGCTGCTCCCCATGGCGGATGCGACTCTCGATCCAGCCCACGGCCACCAACCGCTCCCCCCAGGTCACGGGCTCCACCCGGTGCAGGCTGGTGCTGGGGTACAGGATGGCGTGGCCCGCCGGCAACCGGATCCGCTCTTCCCCCTGGGGGCTCTCCAGCACCAGATCTCCCCCGCCATGGCTGTCGGGCGGACAGAGGGCGAGGGTGAAGGAGAGGTCGGCCCTGCCGCCCGCCATCCAGGCGTTGTCCACATGGCGTCCATAGCTCTCCCCTGGTGCCATGCGGCTGAAGAGCACGCCATGGATGCAACGGGGAAAGGCCGCCGCCTGCACCAGGGGATGGGCCCACAGGGCGGCGCGCACCTCCTCTTCCAACACCCCATGGAGGGGGCTGTGGCGATCAAGCTGGCGGTTGTTCTTCACCTGGCGGGCATGCCAACCGGCTGTCTCCACCCCCGGCCGCCACGCTTCAGGGGCGGAGGCCTGCAGGCGTTGGAGCAGGTGCTCAACGTCGCGGGTGGGAAGCAAGGGTTCCAGCAAGAATTGCATCGGTCGCGTCTTTCCAAGGGCAAAAGCGCCCTTGCCCCACCCCATTGTTGAACCACCAGAGTCCTGGCTCCCTCCCCCTGCCCAGTCCCATGCCGCGCAAGAGCATCGCCCTGTTTTTGGCCACGACCAGTCTCATGTCTGCCTTGGCGGGCTGCAGCCCCAGCGGCGACAGTGGCGAGAAGGGAGGGGAGGAGGTGAAACCGGGCGCCACTGGGCAACCCATCCAACCCAAATTGGAGCACAAGAAGGGTGAAGGGAAGGGGGATGAGGGAGGAGAGGGGGGAGAAGGCGGAGAGGGCTGATGAGCTAGCGATCCCGCCTGCTTGGCCCCTTCGGCGCTGATCCAGCAGGGTCGCCATGATGGTGTCCCAGCGGATCCCCTCCAGGACACCGGCTTCCCTATCCCCTCCCATGGGTCCCAACCTTGCACCGGAGGTGGCCAACTCCGGCGCCATCGCTCCAGCCGATTCCCCCTGGCGCCGGAGCTGGTATCCGGTGGCCTACCTGGCAGATCTGGATCGCAACCGGCCCACGCCCTTCACCCTGCTGGGTGACGACCTGGTGCTCTGGTGGGATGGGGCGGCCAAGCAATGGAGGGCCTTCGCCGATGTCTGCCCCCATCGGCTGGTGCCCCTTTCAGAGGGGCGCCTCAACGGGACGGGGGAACTGGAATGCCCCTACCACGGCTGGACCTTCCGCGGCGATGGCCACTGCACCGCCATCCCCCAGGCGAGCCAAAACACAGGAAGTGAGGAGGGGGAGCCATCGCGCCTCCTCAACCCCCGCAGCCACTGCCGCACCTATGCCACGGCCACGGGCCAGGGCCTGCTGTTTGTCTTTGCGGGGGATCCCAAGGACAGTGCAGATCTGCCCCTCCCCCTGGTGCCCCAACTGGAGGAGCCCCTGGCCCCCGGGGAGCGGCCCTGGACCGTGCAGGACACCTTTCGCGACCTTCCCTACGACGCTCTCACTCTCCTGGAGAACGTGCTGGATGTGAGCCATGTGCCCTTCACCCATCACGGCACGGTGGGGCGGCGAGAAAATGCGGGGCCCGTGGAGCTGAAGCTTCTACGCGCGGATGCTGACGGTTTCTCAGGTCTCTGGGAGGAGGGTCCCCGCAGGGGAAAGCTCGGCCGCCAGAACACCACCTTCAAAGCCCCCTGCCTGATGTGGCACGACCTCACGGCCCCGGCATTTGCCCGCATCCTCACGGTGGTGTACGTCACACCGATTGGGCCGGGTTGTTGCCGGATCTTTGCTCGCTTTCCCTTCCAGTTCCGCTCGCCGCTGCCAGCCTTCCTGCTGCGGTTGCGCCCCATCTGGCTGCAGCATCTCGCGAACCATGTGGTTTTAGAGGACGACCAACTCTTTCTCCACTGGCAAGAGCGGGTGTTAGCCCAGCGGGGAGGGAGCGCGAACATCTCACGAAGCTGTTATTTGGCAAGCCAGGCCGATCGCTACGTTCTGGCCCTGCATCAGTGGGTGGTGGACCATGGCGGGTCGCCGTTCCCGGGAGCACCCCTTCCTCCCCGCCAGGACCAGCAAAGCTTGATGGAGAGATACCACACCCATACGGCCCATTGCAGAGCCTGCTCTGGGGCATTAACCCAGCTGCGCTTCTGGAGACCATGGCTAGAGGCCGTTCCCTGGCTGGCCCTGCTGGCGGTGGCCTGGTGGCACACTGCCACTGTCCTGATCTGGGCCATCGGGTTAACCCTGTTGAGCTGGCTGACAAGCAGGCAATTCACCATCTGGGAGGGGCTGCTTCACCAGGGGAATGGCAAGCCCCCCAGGAATCGTCGTTGATCCCAGGGGCCTTAACGACGACGGGTTCGTTCCACCAAGGTGGAGTGGGATCCCCAGGGAACAGCACCGGCGGCAAAGGCAAAGGCCCAGCCCAAAGCAGAACCGATTCGACTGATCACAGACCCGAAGGAATTGACGTCTTCCAAGTTTTTAGTGATGAGATTGTTCAGTCTCTGCTGGTCTAAGTCATTTTGTTTCAACAGCGACTTGCGCAATTGGGGGAGGGGCTGGTTCAACTGTTCAGCCGTCAGGCCTGGCTGCAGGAGGGACTGCAGTCGAACATTTAAATCTTGAACACTACTGGCACCCTGTAATGATTCACGGATTTCAGATAATCGGGCCCCTTGATCGAGATATTTTGCTTTATTGGATTGTGCCGAGGTAAATTCGCCAATTGTGCTTGAAAGCTGCAGGCCCACTGTCAACACATATCCAACCACCGCAAGGACGGCAAGACGTCTAACAAAACGCAAGCGACGCCGAAGACGATCATTGCTGGGCTGGATGAAGGAGGCCACGTGCAGCATCACGAAACCTAAATAGGCGATGAGCCCCTGATTCACCACGGCATCAACAAAATCACCCTGCCAGGTGGAATCCGTGGGATTGATCTCAAGCAACACCGGCAACAAGCGCACCAGGAAGATCGCAAACAAAGCCAGTGAACCCCCGTCCAGCAGAAGCCGAAAGCGGCGCCGGGCCCGCCTCGCCAATTGCTCATCCATCGGCATGTCACGGGAACTGACTTCGACGCCCTCGAACACGGATGCTTCCATTGAGTTCTTAATTGAGGTGGGGAGATTGATCTTTATTCGCCGCCCATTATGCCGCTGCCAAGCGAGGTGCCCTACTCAAGCGACGCACCCATCCAACCGGCCAGGTGGGAGGCCGCTGGCGACACCACCAAGGCCCGTGCCCTTGGCAAGGCAGGATCCAAACGCTCGGAACTGAAGGGCGGCAAAGGCCGTCTGCGCAACCAGGCCCCCCAGCGAAATTCATGGAAAGGAATCAGGGGCTCGGGAGCAATGCGCTTCTCCCTTTTGAGTTTCCACACCAAGCTCCGGTAGGGGTCATCCTGCAACTCCATCAATCTCTGGGGGAGCCGGAGGCTGGGGCAGGGCCCCACCCCCCGTCCGTCATAGAGATACAGCCAACCCCGACGCTCCAGCTCCGCCAGCACCCGGGGGCGGCTGGCATCGGGCAACTGCAACACCACGTAACCAAATGCCGTAGCCCCGGGGTCCAACTCCACCAGGCCCCGCAGCCTGTGATGGCGGTCAACCATCCAGTAGTGGTTCTCAGCCCCCATCACCAGAGGCACGGGTTTGCTGGCGAGATAGGCACGACGTTCCTGGACACTTTCCGTCGCAAAATCCTGTTGTCGGCTGCGCACCTCGGCGAGGCCCACACACATCTGGGTGGGCTGGAGCTCCGCGATAGCCACCTCGATCAGTGCCTGGCCAGGCGCTGGCGGGGGGAGTGGTTGGTAAGGGGGGAGACGAAGGGTCACGGTTCTCAAGGCTGCATTGAATTTAGGGTCCACGCCTGGGCGGAATAGGGTCGTCCCATGTGGATGGCCCCATGACCACCTCCCTTCCCATCAGCCCAGCCCCACCCCTGGAGGGTCCCCATGGCCCCATTGGTGTGTTGATCTGCGGCCATGGCAGCCGGAACCGCCTCGCCGTGGCTGAATTTGCCGATCTAGCCAGGCAATTGGAGGCGAGGCTCCATCCAGTGCCCGTGGCTCACGGCTACTTGGAATTCGCCAGGCCCATCCTGCGGGAAGGGCTGGAGACATTGCAGGAGAAGGGCGTACAGCATGTTTTGGCGTTGCCGGCCATGCTTTTTGCCGCAGGTCACACAAAAAACGACATCCCCTCCGTTCTCAACACCTTCGCCGCTGAAACGGGCCTGAGGGTGGATTACGGCAGGGAGCTGGGGGTGGATCTGGGCATGATCCAAGCGGCCGGAGCGAGAATCAAACACTGCATCGAACAGGCCGACCAGAAGAACAGGGCCGAGGGCAAGGAGCTGGTGCCCCTGCACGACACCCTGCTGGTGGTGGTGGGCCGTGGCTCTTCTGATCCGGATGCCAATTCCAATGTGGCCAAGGTGACCCGCATGCTGGTGGAAGGGTTCGGCTTTGGCTGGGGCGAAACCCTGTATTCAGGGGTCACCTTTCCATTGGTGGAGCCCGGGCTGAGGAAGGTGATGAAGCTTGGTTATCGGCGGGTCGTGGTGTTCCCCTACTTCCTGTTTTCAGGGGTGCTCGTGAGCCGCATCGTGCAACACAGTGACGCCGTGGCGGCGGAACACTCGGATGTGGAACTGCTGCATGCCCCCTACCTGGGGGACCATCCCCAGGTGTTAACCACCTTTCAGGAACGCCTCCTGGAGGTGCTGGAAGGCACCAATGCCATGAATTGCTCCCTCTGCAAGTACAGGGCCCAGGTGCTGGGCTTTGAAAGGGAGGTGGGCTATCCCCAGCACAGCCACCACCACCATGTGGAGGGCTCCCTGGAGAGTTGCCAGCTCTGTGAAAGGGAGTGCACTGGTGCCTGCCAGACCGACACCCCCGCCCTATCCCCAGGACATCCCGATCATCACCATCCCCCCTACCCCCATGCCCACCATCCCCTAGGCCCCCAAACACTTCGGAAAATTTGAGGGAAGGGGGTCTCAAGCTGCGGATCCGGGGGCTGGGAGACAAGTGTTAAGAGATTCCTATGGATCAATCTTTTCCCCATGTTTCACCGGTTTCCCCCAGGGCATCGACGGGTTTTCCCCACCCCTTCTCGTCGAGTCTTCTCGCTGATGCCGCTTCTGTGGAAAACCCCCCGGTGTCGTCTGAAGTCTTGACAAAATCTAAAGACAGCTTGCCAAAGGAGATGCGCCTCCTCCAGGCCATGGCAAATCCCTTGCGGGCCCAGGAATCTCATCACGGGAGTGGGCATGGCCCCTGCACTTCGAGGGGTTTTGACGAAACTGGGTGGGTTGTGGCGTAGTAGGTGCACTGCATCCTGGAAGCCTGTGAAGGAGTCGGAAACGCCCCATGGAACGAACGGCGCTCTCCGCTCTGATGGACCGGATTCAGTCCCCCCCAGTGTGAGCTTGGAGGCCGAGGTGCCAGAGGCCCTGTTCGAAGGGATGCGGGAATTCATTCGCAACCATCCCGACTGGGACCAATACAGCGTGATCACCTCAGCGCTAGCTGGGTTTCTCTTCCAGAATGGTTCCTCCGATCGATCGGTGAAAGACCATTACCTCGCAGGACTGTTTTCAGAGTCTTGATTGAGGCCTTCGGCGGGTTGTGACGAGTGAACGTTGAAGTTGTGGGCAAAAAAAATGGCGGAGGGGCCAACCTCCGCCTGTGTTTTCTCCCTTGCCCGACCCGTTAAAGGTCGCTCGAACATTGTGGACTTTGGTGGAGGTTTGTTCTGTGGTGATTGACACCAGAGGCCAACGCAAGTGTGGGGTTCCTCACCAATTTCACGGCAGGGTCGGCCCAAGGGGGGCCCCTAGGGCACCTTCACAGGCTCGCCAGGTGAGGGCCATCAGGGTGAGCGTTGGGCTCTGCCACCCCGCTGTGGGCCAGCAGGCCCCATCGGTGACGAGCACATTGGAGGCACGCCAGCAGGCATTCCCTGCATTCACCACCCCAGCCTCTTCCTGGGCGGCCATGGGAGCCCCGCCCACCTCGTGGATGTAATACCCCGGGGGAGCTGCGCTGGCGGCCAAGGCAGGACGGGTTTTCAGCCAAGGTTCGAGCAGTGGAAACACCACGAGATCTTCCACAGGCTGGATCTCGCCTCCTGCCGCGGCCACGATGGCCCCCATGCGCGCCTCCATATGGGCCACCATCGCCCGTTCGTTTGCGCCCCAGCGGCAGGTGATCAAAGGGACGGGCAAGCCATGGGCATCCCGCTGATCCCAGCACAAGGTGACCCGATTTTCAGCTGTGGGCAGGACCTCTCCGTGACCGATCAAAAAACCCAAAGCCTCATGGGGGCGTCTCTTCAACAAAGTGGGTGGATCGAAACGTTGAATCGCTGCCCAAAGGCCATACCCGCGGCAAAACTCCTCGGCCCGATGCTCTCCAAAAAGTGTATTGGGAACAAAGCAGCTGCCCGCGCCAGAGAGTTCCGCCACGGCGGATGGGGATCCGGGCACCGGGAGGCTGAAAAAACAGCTGGTGGAGATGTGATCCATCAGGTGACGGCCTAGCCGGCCTGAGGGATCCTGCAGGGCAGGGCCATCCAGACCTTCCTGCGACAACAAAAGAATCCGCAGGGTCTCAATGGTGGACGCACAGAGCACCACCAAATTCGCCCCCACCTTCACCCGTTCTCCGGTGCAGCCATCCACCACCACCACTCCCTTGGCCCGATCTCCCTGGGAATCCATCCAGAGATGGCTCACAACGGCCTGGGGCCACACCCGCGCCCGGCCTGTCGCCAATGCCCGCCCCAAAGTGGAGCCCTGGGCACTGGAAGGGGGCCAGGATCCTCCCCGACTGGAGCCGGAGGGGGCCTTTGCAAAACCCCGGGAGGGGATCAGCGGGAGCCCCAGCTCCCTGCCAATGGCCTGCTGCATGTGGCGCTCCCCAGGGGTGAGGGGCAGGGGTGGACGGGTATGGCCATCGGGCAACTGGGCCAATCCATCCCTCTGGCCATGAACTCCAAGGAGACCTTCCAAACGGCTGTAGTAAGGGGCAAGGTCGTCGTGGCCAATGGGCCATGAGGGGCTCCTTCCATCCCATTCACCGGCCTTGAACTCGTAATCAGACAGCCTGAGGGTGATCCCCCCCCAGGTCAGGCTCTTCCCTCCAACCTGTCGGCCCCGAGTCCAGAGGAAGGGGGCATCTTTGGGGGTTTGGTAAGGATGGAGCCTCTCATCGACATAGAGCTCCGGATTGTGCTTCCAGAAACCTGGGTGGTTGGCCTGGATGGGGTTTCGTCCACTGGAGAGGAAGGCCAAGCGGCGGAGGCTGTTGATGGGCTCGCTGCCGAGGGCCCGATCGTTGGGCCAATCGGGGCCCGCATCCAGCACAAGCACCCTCAATCCAGCCTGCGCCAACACCATGGCAGCCACTCCACCGGAGGCTCCCGCACCGACAACAATCGCATCCACGGGATCGGAGGAGGCCGGAAAACGAGTTTGTGAAGCCATCCGTCGAGCTCCCCATCGGGACGGATCTTGCCAGATCCAAGGCAGTGAACCTACGATCCAAGTTTAAAAATATCGATGAAGTCTAGGGATTGACATGGTGCGTTTGTGGTTTGACGATTTTTGGGCCGACTTCAATCCAAAACATAACTTCTTTACCCACACCCTAGATCTTTGCGGAATCAACTACAAATTGACGAGGTTTTGGCCCGACGTCCTCATCTATTCCGGATTCGGAGATCGCCACAAGAAATATAATTGCCGCAAGGTTTTCTATACAGGTGAAAACATCAGGCCCGACTTCACAGCCTGTGACTTTGCCATCAGCTTTGATCCAACCAGCGACCCCCGCAACCTCAGACTACCTGTTTACATTTATCACGCCTGGTATCAATCCAGGGGGCTTGGCTTGCCCGAGGGGACGGATTCCATGCTGAACATCCTCCTGAAGCGACCACAGGAATCTTCCTTCCCAGGGCCACGAGAACGCTTTTGCAGCTTTGTTTTTGGCAACGGTAAACCGCAAAAAAGAAATGAATTCTTTCATGCTTTAAGCGAATACAAGAAAGTTGATTCCGCTGGCAAGTGGATGAACAACACGGGCTACACAGTTGAGAATAAAATCAAATTTTTACATCAATATAAATTCAACATTGCTTTCGAGAATGAAAGCGCCTACGGCTACACCACTGAAAAGATTCTTGATCCGCTGCTGGCTGGAGCCATTCCGATTTACTGGGGTAACCCAGATGTGGCAAACGACTTTTCAAGCCATTCTTTCATCAATGCCATGGACTTTGCCACCACGGAAGAACTGATTCAGGTGATCATCGCCATCGACAACGATGAAGATCTCTTCCGCAGCTATCAGCATGCGGCCTGTTTCACCAACAACATCCCCACCCCCTATTGGGACATGGACAGGCTGCATCGCTTCTACCTGCAGGCCTTCTCGTGAGGGGGCCATGATGCCTGGGGAGGGGAGGTGAAGCGAGACACAAAAAAAAACCACATCAGGATGTGGGTTTAACGAATGGTTGGATTCTTGTCTGAACCTCAAGTTGGTGGCGGGGGCGAGATTTGAACTCGCGACCTTCGGGTTATGAGCCCGACGAGCTACCAGACTGCTCTACCCCGCGTCATGGGATCAGTGTAACAGGCAGGTCGCCCGCAAAGGAGGGCATGGATCATGTCCGAAGGTCCCCCCGCACCTCCAGCTGGAGGTGCGGGGCCGGAACCAGGAAACGATCGCTCAGGTCTTCCAGGGTCATGGGGGTCAGCCATTCCAGGTGCTGCAACACATGGAGAGC
>JAYKHG010000129.1:0-4753 GCA_035284825.1 Cyanobacteriota bacterium | reverse complement strand
GGAACTCCTGCTCCCCATCTTGTAAAGGCTGCACCCGTCAGACTCTCGTCCCTCAGGCGCAGTCCATCAACCTATCACACGGCGCTGCCCCTTGTGCCCATTTCCAGCGCCCAGGGAAGAAACCGTTGCAACGTGGCCTCACAATCGGCGGCCAAGGTGGGAAACCCAATGCTGGTGAGATCAGTCCCTGGCTGGATCTGGGCCGGATCCCCCTGCAGCCAGCGGATGGGACATGACAATTCCTGAAGCACGAGCCAGGCCGCCGCCACATCCCAGATCTTCGGGGTGGCTTCCAAGGCGGCCACGGTTTGGCCCGTGGCCACACTCACCAGGTTGAGACTGGCCACACCAAACAGCCGCACCTTGCCGGGGAAGGGGCGGTTGGGAAGTTTTTGCAACACCTTGATGGAACGGCTGCACAGCGACACACAACCCCCGGGATGGGCTTTGGACACCGGAGCCTCCAACACCTCACCATTGCGCCAAACCCCTTGGCCCGCCCTGGCAATGATCCGCAGGCCCAGGGGGGGCACATCCAGGATGCCCAGCACCGGCTTCCCCCCCTCAAAGCGGGCCAGGGAAATCGACCAATAGGGGATCCCCGCCGCGAAATTGGTGGTGCCATCGAGGGGGTCCACCACCCAGAAGGCGGAAGAGGAGGGCAAGTGGCGATCCCCCTCCTCACTGAGAATGCCCTCACCGGGATAGAGCCCCTCCAGGCCCGCCACGATTGTTGCGTCACTCCAGCGATCGCAGGCGGTGATCAAGGTGCCGTCGTCCTTGAGGTCGGAGCCCACATGGCCAAAATCCGAGCGCTGACGCTCCGCCACCCGATCGATCAGGGAGGAGAGGGCGGAATCCATCAGGGATGGGGGGGAAGCAAGACTCATCCGAGCTCCAGGGCGAGCACTTTGCTCAGGGTCCGCCCCGTGTCTTTCCTGAACTGTTGAAGATTGACGCGGGAGAGCACCAACAAAGCAGCAAGGGCCACAAGCATCTCCACACTCAGCACCAGAGCGTAGGCGGGAAAGGGAGAAGGGAAGGAGGGCCACCAGCGGTGCTGCAGAGCCCGCCCCACATCCAGCAACCCGCCGCCAAACACCTTCCCCAGGGCGCGAGAGATGGCCTGGGCTAAACCCCAAACCCCCACAAACGTGCCCGCGGCCTGGGGAAGGGTGAGATCGAGCATGAGCACCAAGGCGCTGTTGGTGGCGATCCCCGCCGCCAAGCCGAAGAGAACCATCACCCCCTGCAGCAACGGCACCCGGCCCGTGGCCCCCACCAGCAACAGCAGGCCGAGGGTGGCCACAATCAATCGGCAGCCCAGGCGGGCGGCACTGAACTTGCCAAGCTTGGGGCCAATCCACACCCCCGCGAGGAGCAGGCCGATCAGGGTGCCGATGCCCCAGAGGGCATTCAGGGAGGCGGTTGCGGCAATGGGCATGCCAAAAACCTCGGCCCCATAGCTTTCGAGGATCGGATCCTGGAGGAACAACCCCAGGGTGAAGAGCACAAGGAAGCTGAAAAACACCCCCACCTGCTTGCTGGAGGTGATCAGCGACCAGGCCTGGGGCAAGGTGGGGCCATGCTCCGAACGGGACAGGGGTTGGGAGGGGGAGATGGGCTCCATCCCCAAGGTGGCCACCAGGGTGAGGGCCAGCACCACCAACACGGCGCGACCCATGAACCCCAGCAGCACCTCCCTCAACACGGCGGGGTTGGTGACCCCATCCAGACCCCGCAGGCTGACGCTGATGGCGATGGCCCCCACCACGATGCCAACGGTGAGCAAACACCAAATCAAACCCACCGCCCGGGGGCGCTCCTCCTCCGTGGTGCGGTCGATGACAAGGGCGAGATAGGGGGTGGTGGCCAGGGAGACCGCCAGGCCATAGGCCGCGAAGAGGCCACACAGGGCGGCGATCCCACCGAAGAGGCTGGGCCTGGATCCCTCCCGCAACAGGGTGGCCACATGGAAAATCAGGGGCACCGAAAGCACCGCCAGGCCACAGAAGAGCAGGGTGCCGAGCCAGATATAAGGAAGCCGATGGCGCCCCCCGATGGGGCGGGCATCGGACATCTGGCCAAACCAAATCCGGCTGGGAGCCACGAACTGCTCAAAGGCCAGGGCTCCACCCACCAGGAGTCCGGGGAAGGCGAGCTCGCTGATCATCACCCGGTTGAGCAGCCCCGCAAAGATCACCGCCAAACACCCCAGGCAGCCTTGAAACAACCCCAGCCGCAAGGTGGCTGGAAGGGAAAGGCCAGTTGGGGCGGCTGGAGGGGCTGCGGAGCTCACTTCAAACCTGGGCTGGTGCGGGAGGAGAGGCCTCCAGCCTGGCAAGCGGGGATGAGGGGGGTGGGCTCAATGGGCACATCCGCCGAGGTGGAAGGGGGCCGTTGGGACGGCAGGTTGGGCCGCTGACAGAGGGCGATCAGGTCGAGGCCCGTGCGGCGGCGAAGTTGGGCCAGGCTCCTGTTGTAATTCGTGATCGCCAGGGTGTAGCGCACCTCGGCCTGGGTGAGGTCCCGCTGGGTGTCCACCACCTCCCGTTGGGTGGTCACCCCGGCCTGGAAGCGCAAACGGGCCAGCCGCAACGACTCGCGGGTGGAGAGCACCTCATTGGAGGCGGTGATGATGTTGCGGTTGTTGGTGAGCAGGTCATAGAAACTGGCTTCCACCTCCTGGCGGATGTCATCGCGTTTCTTGGAGAAGCTGAAGGTTTCTTCCTGGGCCTTCTGCTTGTTCTGCCGGTAGAGCGCCTGGGCGCTGCCCCCATCGAAGATGTTCCAACTCAAATTCACACCAAAGGAGTTCTCCACCCTCCATTGGCGTTCTGGCTGGTTTTCCAGGGAGAACGGGGCCTGTGTCAACGGGTCAAAACCCCCAGCCGCCCCCGGGATGTAGGACGACCCCGTGGCCCGCTGCACACCAAAATTATTGAACAAACGCAACACCGGCTGCACTGCGGCCAGGTTCGCGTTGGCCCTGCTGTTGGCAATGGAAATATTGAGCAAGACCTGATCCAGCTCTTCCCGGAAGGCATAGGCCGCCACGATGCTCTCCTGGAGGGAAGGGATCCAGGTGCCCAGCACCCTGGCCGGATCCGTGGCCGTGGGGGTGACGTTTTGGGGAAGATCCAGAATCGCCGCCAGGTCCCGCCGGGCGATGGCCTGGCCCGGCCCGGCGGAGAGGGAACCGGCCGCACGGCCGTAGAGGGCCTGGGTGAGCAGCTGCTGGTCGCGGGCGAGCTGGGTTTGGGCTTCGAGCACCTCCAGCTTGGTGGCCACCCCCGCCTGGAAGCGGGCCTGGGCATCCCGCAGGCTCACCAGGGAGGCCCGCACCGATTCCTGGCCGATGCGCACCTGTTCATCGGCATTCTGCAGGTCGAAATAGGCCTGGGCCACATTCAGCCGCAGCTCCCTGAGGCCGATGAGGTAGGCATTTTTCGCCTGTTCGTAGAAGTCGCGGGCGGCGGCGATGGACGGCACCCGCCGGGGATCGATCAACGCCCAGGTGGCCTGGAGCGAAGCATCCATCGCCGTGAGGGTCTGAACCCGGTAGTTTTCTCCTCCGAGGGGGGCTCTCTGAAACGCCTGGGATGTGGATGTGCCAGGAAAACTGTTGGCGTTGAAGCTGAGGGTGGGATACCAGCGGGAAATCTCCGCCCGCAGGCCGGACTGGGCCTGATCCACCTGGCTGGAGAGGATCTTCAGATCAGGATTGTTCACTTCGGCGATGGTTTCCGCCTCCTCCAGGCTGATGGGGCGCAACTCCTCAATCCGCACCTGCTTGGGCTGGTTGGGGAGGGCCAGGGGGGCGGGGGCAACCAGATCCCTCTGATCCGAAGGAAGGGTTTTGGAGGCCGGCGCCAGCACATTGGGGTTCGACTTGGGCCTGGGGCCCAGCACCTTGGGGGCCAGGGGGAGCACCTGGCGGGGAAGCAAAGGAAGGGGCGGTGCGGGCTCTGCGGTGGGCGCCGTGGGCACAGCCACAGGCGATGGAGAGGGGAGTTCCCCGGCGGATGGGGTTTGCGGTGATGGGCTGGCGGCAGGCTGGGATGCGGGGGGGGAAGCCGAGGAGGCTTGGCCCGCCAAAGGACCCACCCCTAAACCGGAGGCGGCAACGAGGAGCGCTGTACAAACAAAAGGGGTGCGCCCCACAGGTCAACCAGCAAACCGCTGGAGCTTAGGCACCATTGCCAAGCCTGCCGCCGCAAACGGCCACCAGATCTTCCGCCCCCGTGACCAGACGGATCGGGACGGGCAGTTGGCGGGCCACCTCCTCCAGGGTGGTGTCATCCAAAAACACCGGCTCCCCCTGGCGCAGCATCACGGTGGGCACCAAGAGTTCCTCCCCGAGGTCCCGGCCGGCCAACCCCTGCAACAGGTCCGCACCGGTGAGCAATCCCGTCACCACCAGCTCCTGCCCCCAATAGGGGCTGGGGAGGCCATGGAGGAGGAGCTCCAAACCCTCGATTCCGTTGAGGCGGTCGACCACCGGCTGGAGAGCGCCGGCCACCAGCGCCCCCACCACCCAGCTCAAGCGCCTCGGGCGTGGCAAGGCCCCGGGCAACGCAAGGGTGGCCTGGTGGAGCTCCTCCAGGAAGGCCCGAATGCTCCCCACCCCATTCTCCCGTTGGGGCAGGTGTTCGTAGCTGGGCCGAGGCGGCAGGGGCAGGCCCGCCAGGAGATACCACTCATCCGAGAGCCAGGCAAAACGGCTGCCCAAGGTTTGAAGAAACTGCTCTTG
>JAYKHG010000128.1:0-3426 GCA_035284825.1 Cyanobacteriota bacterium | reverse complement strand
GCCTTGAGGGCCTCAGGATCGGCGGTGGCGTCGATGGCCCGGCTGAGGCGCTCAATCTCAAATTGCTGTCCGACCGTCAGCTCCATGGACTGGGGAGCAGCTGAACTCGAAAAGTCACCCATCGCTTCCGTCAAGAGTATTTAACAAATCTAAAGTTATCGCAGATCAACTTGCTCTCAGTAGCCACGGCTACCCGGACAGGTCCCCCGTCAGTGTTTCGAAGTGTGAACCCACGCAGAACGATGACTATGTCGTATCACACTCATCAGTGTTCTCAAGTGGCAGCGGCATGCGACTCACCTGGCCCCAACACCTGGAGACCGCGCGCACCCTTGAGCTCACCGGTGACCAGCAGCGGGGTGAAGCCCTGGCGCTGATGGGAGTTGCCCTGCTGATGCTGGTTCAAGATCTGCTGGATCAGGAGCTTGCCGAAGTCGCGTGAATCCTCCGACAGGTGTGCTGTGTTGCTGAGATGGCTCAGCACCCCACCTACCGGATGAAATGGCGGCGTAGTTGGTGGAGCCAATCCCCAGGTCCATCCTTCGCCCGCACCTGGAGGCTAGCCATGGAGCGCACCAGGGGGACTCCACCGCTTGCGAACGCTCCCCAAAGGTGCAGCGCCACGGCGGCCGTCAGGGCCACCCAGGCCAGCAGATGCACGACATACACGCCCTGGTTCAACAACCCCTCCTCCAACCACTCTTCATCCATCAACTTTCCACTCCCCACCGCCAGGGCCAGGGCCGCCAAGGCAATCCCATTGGCCGGCTGCCGCAGGCGACGCCAGCCCAGGGTGAGGGCATAGAAAGCAAAGAGCAGGGCGACGGGCCACAGCAACACGCCCGCGGTGCCGTGGATATCGATCCAGTCCCCCTCCAGGGCAAAGGGCAACCGCCCCCAGCGGCCATCGAAATGGCTGTACACCATTAATCCTGTTGCCCAGGCCCCGAGCACCAGCAGGGCCGTGGCGCCATGGAGCAGACGCAACAGGGAGGGCTGGTAGGGACGGGACATCACGGAAGCCTCAACGGAGGGCCTGTTGCAGGGCCACCAAACCAAACACTAGGAAAAGCCCGCCGCTGAGGCGATAGAGCAGTTGTTCACTCAAGCGGCCGCCGATCCACTTGCCTGCGCCCACCGCCAACCCCGTCACCAGGCCATGGCCCGCCAGGGTGCCCGCCAGCAACCCTGGAAACGTGAAGGCAGGTGCCGTCGCCAAAAAAATCGTGGTGAATTGGGTGCGATCGCCCAACTCCGCCAAAAACACCAGCACAAACGCCTCCCAGATCACCGCCGCGGAGTTGCGCACCGCATGCTCGCTCTCCGCCCTATCGATGGCCGCCGCCGCATCCCGCTCTTCCTCCTCAGCCGCATCGGCGGCCATGCCCCGGGCCTCCCAGAGCAGCTTCATACCAAAGCCCAGAAACAGCACAGCGGCCAGCCAAGGCACCAGGGCCTCAGGGAGCAATTCCCTCAAGCCATACCCCAGGGCCAACGACAGCATCGTCACGGCGGCCAGGGCGGCAAACGCCCCCACAAACACATCTCTGGCCCGATGGCGGGCCGCCAGGATCAGGGCCATGAAAAAGGTTTTGTCCCCCAGCTCCGCCAGGGTGATGGCTGTGAAGCTGGCCCCGAAAGCCGCCAACCCCGGTGGCATGGGGCCTGTCATCGTCTTTGCTCCATCGGCTCCCTGGGCGCCTCCAGTTGATCGATCTGCAGGGTAGTTTTGCGGATGCCGATGGCGGCCAGCCGTTCCCGGGCCAGGCTGAGCAACGGGGCGGGGCCCACCCCGTTCCCCCCAGCCGCCACCAGCAGGTGGGCGGTAAGGGCAGCCCGACTGGTGCTCAGCCCCCAGACATGGAGTTCCTCCACGGCCCGCACGCCGGGCAGCCCCAGCAACACCTCCTCCACCTGGCGCAGGTCGATCCCCCGGGGCACCGCATCCAGGTTGAGGGCGAGGGAATCCCCCAGCAGTCCCCAGGCGCTCCAGATCACCGCCGCCCCCACCGCGATCGCCGTGGCTGGATCCAACCAGAGCCAACCGGTGGCCCCCACCACCAACACGCTCACCAGCACCGCCACGGACACCGCCGCATCGGTGAGCAGGTGCAGCACCGCCGCCCGCTGGTTGAGGTCGTGGTGGTGGTGGCCAAAGAGCCGGGCGGAAAGCAGGTTGATCCCGATGCCCGCCGCCGCGGCCCAGGCCACCGGCCCCGTCACCAGGGGCACGGGGTGGGCCAGGCGCTGCAGCGCTTCCACCACCACCACCACCCCGGCACTGAAGATCAGCAGGGCATTGAGCAGGGACGCCAGATGGGTGCTGCGCCCATAGCCATAGGTGAAGCGGCCGGCCGCGGGCCTCCGGCTGAGGCGCTCCGCCCCCCAGGCCAGGGCCAGGCCCACCACATCCCCCAGGTTGTGGAGGGCATCACCAATCAGCGCCAAGGAGCCGAAGGCAAAGCCAATCACCAGCTGCAGGGCCGTGAGGCCGCTGTTGAGCAGGATGCTCCAGCGAAACGCCCGGCCCGCCCCTCCCCCAGGGGCGTGGGAATGGCCGTGGCCATGGGAATCGCCGTGGTGGCTGTGATCGTGCTCACCCATGGCGAAGGGCCCGTGGCACCCCGATCATCCCCCCCCGGAGCCACCGGCGCAGCAGGTCCCGCGCCTGGGGCAACCCCTCCCGCAGGGGGAGGGAGAATCCAGTGCCATGGGGGAAAGCAAAGGCCGGCACCCGCAGCAGGGAGGCTTCCCCTTGCCAGCCATAGAGGCGATGGGCCAGGGCCAGGAGTTGCCGGGGATCCAGGAGGTGGCCACCGAAATCGACCCATCCTGGCTCCACGGACTCCAGGGCCATGGGTTCGATGAAGGCGAGCCGTTCGATGGAGGTCTCCCCTGCGCTGCTCGACACCCAGGCATCCACAAACAGCACCCGGCGGGCCGCCGCCACCGCCAGGGCCAGCTCCGGAGTGAGCTGGTGCACCGCGTTGAGTTCCGCGGCGGGGGTGGTCCATCCCCCCAGCTCCACGGCCAGCTCCTCCAGCAGCAACGCCGCCACGCCGTCATCCCCCCGGAGGGGATTGCCGATCCCCAGCAGCAGATCGCCCTGGCCAGGGCCCCCTTCGGCCATCAACGCCGTCGCTCCGCCAACACCTCCCCGTCGGGGGCCACAAGCTGCACCTGCAGCGGCATCTGCCCAGCGGCATGGGTGGAGCACGACAGACAGGGATCAAAGCAGCGGATGCCCGCCTCGATCCGGTTGAGGATGGCCTCCGGGATCTGGGCCTCAGCCGCCACCGGATCGGGGAGAAACTCCCGGGCGATCTGGTGCACCGTGCGATTCATGGCCAGGTTGTTCTGCCCCGTGGCGATGATCAAATTCACCCGGGTGATCAAGCCATCGTCATCCACCCGGTAGTGGTGAAA
>JAYKHG010000127.1:0-7402 GCA_035284825.1 Cyanobacteriota bacterium | reverse complement strand
CTGGGCCAGCAGCTCCAGGCGTTGCAGGCCACCCCCGAGGGTGACGGCCTGGATCGGGCCGAGGAGGCCTGCCGGGATGCGGAGGCCGCGGTGGAGCACTCCCGCCGCAAGCTGAAGGAGGTGGCGGGGCGCTCCGGCGATTGGATGGAGGCCCAACGGAAGCGCAGTGAGGAGCGCCGCAGCCTGCTGGAGCAGATCACGCCGCTGCAATCGGAATCCCAGCAACTGCAGGAACGGCTGAGGCAGGCGGAGCAACGGCTGGCGGAACTCGATGGTGAGCAGCGCCAGGAGGGGGGCCTCTCGGACGCAACGGAAGGCCAGCTCTCCCGGCTCAACGACGAGCTGGCCCAACTGGAGCAGCTGCTCCTCCAGCAGCAGGGCCGGATGCAGGAGCTGGTGGACAACCTGGCGCTGCAGCAACGCACCCGCCACCGGCTGGAGCAGGAGCAGACCCAGCTGGAGCGGGAGATCGCCCGGCTGGAAAGCCGCCGCGACACCCTGCAGGAGAGCCGGGGCACCGGAGCCCTGCACATGCTCCTGGAGGCGGGGCTGGAGGGAATCCATGGCCCGGTGGCCCAGTTGGGGGAGGTGGAGGAACGCCATCGGCTGGCCCTGGAGGTGGCGGCCGGCGCCCGGCTGGCCCAGGTGGTGGTGGAAGACGACGGCATCGCCGCCCGGGCCATCGAGCTGCTCAAAAGCCGTCGGGCGGGCCGGCTCACCTTCCTGCCCCTCAACCGCCTGCGGGCGGGCGGCTCCTCCTCCAGCAACGCCGCCCTGCAGCGGGGCGGCGGGGGCGGAGCCCCCGGGCTGGTGGGTCGGGCCGTGGATTTGGTGCGCCACGAGCCGGTCTACGGAGAGGTGTTCCGCTATGTGTTCGGTGACACCCTGGTGTTCGACAGCCTGGCCCAGGCCCGCAGGGAGCTGGGCCGCTGCCGGGCGGTGACGTTGGAGGGGGAACTGCTCGAGAAGAGCGGCGCCATGACCGGCGGCAGCCTGCAGCAGCGCTCCTCCCAACTGGGTTTTGGCTCCGCCGCGGAGGGGGATGAGGCCGAGCCCCTGCGGCGACGGCTGCTGGAGCTGGGGGAAAGCCTGGTGGCCTGCCGGCGGGAGGAGGGCAGCCTCAGCGATGCGCTGGAGGCCCTGCGGCCCCGGCTGCAACAGTGCCAGCAGCGACAATCCGCCCTGGAGGCGGAGCGCAGGGCGGCTGAGCGCAGCCTGGATCCCCATCGCCAACGGAGCGCCCAACTGGGGCAACGGCGCGCGGAGCTGGGCCAGTCCCTGGCCACTGACGGCGCCCGGGTTGAGGAGATTGGCCAGTTGCTTGCCCCCCTCCTGGAGCGGCTGACGGGCCTGGATCAGGCGGAGGCCGCCGCGGCGGGCCAGGGGGAACCCAGCCAATGGCAGGGCCTGCAGGCGGAGCTGGAGGCGGCGGATCTGGCCCTGCAACAGGCCCGGGAGCAGAGGGATGGGCAACTGGCCGAGCGGCGCGACCGGGCCCTGGCCAGCGAACGCCTCCACAATCAGCTGGAGGGCCTGGGGCAGGAGGAGCAGCGGCTGATTGCGGCCGTGAATGCCCTGCTGAGCGAGCGGAACACTTGGAAGCAACGGCAGGAGCAGCAGCAGGAGCGCCGCAAGGTGCTGGAGGCCCAGCAACTGGAGCTCACCACCCGGTTCGGTGAAAAGCGCCGGGCCCGCGACCTGGCGGAAAGCCAACTGGCCACCCAGCGCCAGGCCCTGCAGCAGCGCCAGTGGGAACTGGAGCGGCTGGGGGAGGAGCTGCTGGCGCTGGACAGTGAGCAGCGGAGTGGGGAGCAGCGGCTGCAGCAACTCAGCGATGCCCTTCCCGATCCCCTGCCCGAGGTGCCCGATGGGGTGCGGGAGGCTGGGCTGGAGGCCCTGAGGAAGTCGTTGGAGCAGATCCAGCGGCAGATGGAGGCCCTCGAGCCGGTGAACATGCTGGCCCTGGAGGAACTGGAGCAGCTGGAGCAGCGGCTGGCCGAACTGGAGGAGCGGCTGGAGGTGCTGGGTCGGGAGCGGCAGGAGCTGCTGCTGCGCATCGAAACGGTGGCCACCCTGCGGCAGGAGGCCTTCCTGGAGGCCTTCCGGGCGGTGGATGGCCACTTCCGCACGATCTTTGCCCACCTCTCCGATGGGGAGGGCCAATTGCAGCTGGAAAATCCCGAACAACCCCTGGAGGGGGGCCTCACCCTGGTGGCCCATCCCAAGGGCAAGGCGGTGCGCCGGCTCGCCTCCATGTCCGGTGGGGAAAAATCCCTCACGGCCCTGAGTTTCCTGTTTGCCCTGCAGCGGTTTCGCCCCTCCCCCTTCTATGCCCTCGATGAGGTGGACAGCTTTCTCGATGGGGTGAATGTGGAGCGGCTGGCGGGGCTGATCGCTTCCCAGGCCGAAGGGGCCCAGTTTTTGGTGGTGAGTCACCGGCGGCCGATGATCGGTGCCGCCACCCGCACCATCGGCGTCACCCAGGCCCGGGGCGCCCATACCCAGGTGGTCGGTTTGCCCCCCGCAGCATGACCTGGCTGGAGGCAAGGGCTTGCTTCACAATGAGCCGATCAGGTAGCAGGTCTTGAGCGCATCCACTCCACCGCCCACCGACTCCTCCGTCCCCAGCGATCGCCTCTGGCTGCGCTCGGAGCTGATGGGCACCCAGGTGATCACCCGCGACACGGGCCGGCGCCTTGGGGTGGTGGGGGAAGTGGTGGTGGATATCGACAGGCGGGAAGTGGTGGCCCTGGGATTGCGGGACAACCCGCTCACCCGTTTTCTGCCTGGCTTGCCCCGCTGGATGCCCCTGGAGCGCATTCGCCAGGTGGGGGATGTGATCCTGGTGGATTCCTCCGATTCCCTGGCCGAAGGCTTTAATCCCGAGCGCTTCAGCAAGGTGATCAATTGCCAGGTGATCACTGAATCGGGCCAAACCCTGGGCCGGGTGTTGGGCTACAGCTTTGATATTGAAACGGGCGAGCTCATCACCCTGGTGGTGGGTGCCTTCGGGGTGCCCCTGTTGGCTGAAGGGGTGCTGAGCACCTGGGAGCTGCCGATCACCGAGGTGGTGAGCAGCGGCAGTGATCGGATCATCGTGTATGAGGGCGCGGAGCAGAAGCTGAAGCAGCTGGGCACGGGCCTGCTGGAGAAGATGGGCATTGGCGGCAGCAGTTGGGAACGGGAGGAACGGGAGCGTTACCGCATGGGTCCGGTGCCGGCGGAAAACCAATTGCCGGCGGGGCAACCGAGCCAGCAGGAGCAGCGGCGCATCCAACCCGCCACCGCCCGGGCCTTCCAGCCGGAAGAAGAAATGGAGTATGTGGAAATGGAGGAGCGCAAGCAGCGGGAACCCCTGCGCCAGCGCCGCTATCTCGATGAGGACCTCCCCAGGCCACCTGATCGCCCCACCTATGGGGATCGCGACCTTTACGGGCGCGACAACGACGAACGCCCGCGGGAGCGGGAACGTTCTTGGCAGGCGGATGATGAACGGGAGAGGAGAACGCGGCGGGAAGAGCCGGAGATGCGGAATCGCGGCCGTGCCGAGCCCGAGCTGGTGGATGTGGAACCAGAAATCCTGGATGATCCCTGGTGAGCTGGGCTCGACACCCGTCATGAACAGAGTGAATCGCGTTGGTTGGGGGATGGGAGTGATCACCCTTGTGGCCGCTGGGACCGCGATGGGTTCCGCTGCCCTGGGGGCCGACAACCCATCCCCCCCCGCAGCTCCTCAGACCCCGCCGGCGTCCACCGAGCCGACACAACCACCTGGGGCGCCTGCCGTCCCTGCGGGCCAAGGGTCTTCCCCCACTCCCAAGGATTCCCCCAAACCAGCGAAAACTGAGGTTGGAGAACCACTGAAACCGCCACCCCTGGCCGAGGAACCCGTCCGGATCTGGCAGCCGGAGGGCATGGGCGAGCCCACCCCCCGCACCGTCCCCCTGCGCCGTCGGGCCACCGCCATCCCAACCACCCAGCCCCCCGGGGGCACGCCCCCTGGGGGGCTGCCACCTGGAGCCATTCGCTCTGGAATGGTGCCCCCCGGGGCGATGGGGCCGGGAATGCCGCCCCCCGGGGCGATGCCCCCAGGGGCTGTGCCTCCCGGGATGATGCGCCCTGGAGCAGTGCCTCCTGGGATGATGCGCCCCGGCATGGTGCCCCCGGGAACTCCCCAGCGGGGAGAGATTCCCCCCGGGGCGATGCGGCCTGGGATGCTGCCGCCAGGTGTGTTGCCCCCCGGGGCGATGCCTCCCGGGGCGATGCCTCCCGGAGCGATGCGTCCTGGGATGGTGCCCCCTGGGGCATCCCAACCCAAAGACCAGGTCAAGCGGGACACCTGGTCCCCCTGGAGCTCCCTAGGGTTGGGGTTATTGCTGGCCGGTGGCGTGACCTGGGTGGTGACCAGCACCCGCAAGCGCCGGCAGGATGACCAACCGCCCAGAGGCTGAGTCGCGGGGCGACACAACGGCCCCTACCGCTCCCCAGCTGTTTTTGGTGGTGTTGGGGGGCAGGGTGGCGGGAGCGCACATCGAAGTCCACGACGTGCGTTTCGTGGTGGGCAACACCTTGGAGGCCACGCTGCCGGCCCTTCGGCGCCAATGGTTCGGTCGGCGCCAGGGGCTCCACATCGACAGCTTCATGGCCGTGCGGCAGGTGGGAGCGTTTGCGGTGCAACTGCGGCGGGAACCCTTCCGTGGGGCCGAGCGGCTGTGGTTCGTCAATGTGGGGGGCTACCAGCCCCACCTGCTGGCGGAAGAGCATGCCTTTGGCCTGGTGGTGGCCCCCACCGCCGCCGGGGCCAAACGGCAGGCGCTGGCCCAGTGGTTGCCCGAGAGCGTGAGTCGCCACAAGGATGATCTCCATGCCCTCGAAGCGGTGGACGACTGCCTGCCGCTGGAGGCGGTGGGGGGATGGCAGGTGCACCTGCAACCAGCGGCCGGCCCAGCGCCAGCGCAGCGCCCCGATTGGTTTGGCTACCGGCCGATCTAAGCGGCAGCAGCTGATCTCACAGCGGGCCGCAGGCCAGAGGCGAAGATCAGGGGCGGATCCCCCCCCTCATCCAACCCCCCCATGAACATCGACGGCAGGGCCTGGCGCACCATCTGGCTGGAGGAGGGGGGACGGTCCGTGGGGGTAATCGACCAAACCCAGCTGCCCCACGCCTTCCGCACCCGCTCCCTGGGGCACTGGCAGGAGGCGGCCGAGGCGATTCGCACCATGGTGGTGCGGGGGGCTCCCCTGATCGGCGTCACCGGGGCCTATGGGCTGATGCTGGCCCTCCAGGACGATCCGGGCGATGGGGCCCTGGAGGAGGCCTTCGCCGGGCTCAACGCCACCCGCCCCACGGCCATCAATCTGCGTTGGGCCCTCGAACGGGTGCGGGAGCGGGTGCGGGTGGTGCCGGAGAGCGAGCGGGCCGCTGCGGCCCAGGCGGAGGCGGGGGCCATCGCGGAGGAGGACGTGGCCATGGGCGCGGCGATCGGTGAACACGGCCTGCAGATCTTCCAGCGGCTGGCCGCCGCCAGGCCGGTGGAGCGCCAGGGGGAACCCCTCCAGGTGCTCACCCACTGCAATGCGGGCTGGCTGGCCACGGTGGATTGGGGCACGGCCCTGGCACCGATCTACAAGGCCCACCGGGCCGGCCTGGCCGTCCATGTGTGGGTGGATGAAACCCGCCCCCGTAACCAGGGGGCCAGCCTCACCGCCTATGAGCTGGGCAAGGAGGGGGTACCCCACACGGTGATTGTGGACAACGCTGGTGGCCACCTGATGCAACATGGGCAGGTGGATGTGGTGATTGTGGGCAGCGACCGCACCACCCGCAGCGGGGATGTGTGCAACAAGATCGGCACTTACCTCAAGGCCCTGGCCGCCCACGACAACGGGGTACCGTTCTACGTGGCCCTGCCCGTCTCCACCATCGACTGGACCCTGGCCGACGGGGTGGCGGACATCCCGATCGAAGCCCGAAGTGAGGCCGAAGTGACCCACATCCAGGGGCGGGACGCCGACGGCATCCTCCGAACGGTGCAGCTGAGCCCGGATGGCAGCAGGGGCTTCAACCCCGCCTTTGATGTCACCCCAGCCCGGCTGGTGACTGGCCTGATCACGGAGCGGGGCGTGGCACCGGCCAGCGAGGCGGGGCTGCGGGAGCTGTATGACAAAGAAGGATGAACGGCTGATTTGTCCATCTGCGCAATGTTCAGGTTGCCGGCCTCGGTGGTTCGCGGCGGTAGGTGAAAGTTCAACCCCGGCAGGGAATGGCAAAGATGAAGGAACGACAGGGGAATTGAAGCGATGGCTTTGGATCGCTTGCGCGGATCCAGAAGTCATGCACATTTTATTGCGGCAAATCAGACAACTTTGATGCAAATCCGTTGTCGTCCGATCGCATGCGCCGTGCATAGGGTTGCTTTGTTATTTCTCCTTTCCTTGTCATGGCGTCCTACCAGTGGGATTTCTCCCAGTCTGTTCAGGGATCGAATTTCTCTCTGCGAATCATTGTTGACACCACCACTGGCAAACTAAGCATTACAGGCCTCAGCGGCTCAGGTGATATCAATGCCATTTGGCTAGATTATCCTGGCGGGGATAATACAACCTCGCTCCCCAGTGGTTCTCAATCTGTCAACATGAATGGGACTGGGATTGCTTGGGATGATGTGGCCGTGCTCAGCCGTCCAGGCCTTGGTCCCGCCGGTGAAAACAAGTCAACCTTCATCACCCCCGGTGAGACCCTGGAATTTTCCCTCGCCAGCCTGGGTTTTGGGGCTATCGCCGATTGGCCTGTCGTTACCGTCGGCGTGCGGGCCACCAGCGTGAATGGCGGCGGCAGCGTGAAGTTGGTGGATACCACCGCTGAGCCGGTGGGCCCGGTCAACGATCCCCCGGTTATCAGTATTGGCCCTGGCGACAGCGATGCCGCCACCATTCCTGAGACGAATTCACCCCTCACCACCAACGGCACGCTCACCGTTACGGATCTGAATAACGACAGCCTAACGGCCATCGTGACGGGCGTCACGGTAAATACAACGGGGCCCGTGGCGTTGCCTGCCAGTCTCAACAACCCGGCCTTCCTGGCCATGCTCAACCTGAACTTTGACGCCTCTGACCCCAACAGCAACGATGGCATTCGCCTCGATTGGAACTTTGATTCCGTCAGTGAAACCTTTGATTTTCTCACCGAATGCCCAACCCATGAAGCGATCGAGCTCGTCTATGCGATCCAGGTGAGTGACGGCAAAGGGGGGACGGCCACCGACACAATCACCGTCACCATCACGGCCACCAACGACATCCCCACCGTGAATGCCCCCGGGGCTCCGGGAGACGACCTCACGGGCGCCGTGACGGAACTCCCAGCCAACGACCCCAACGCCGGCTCGGCAACCCTGAC
>JAYKHG010000126.1:0-10682 GCA_035284825.1 Cyanobacteriota bacterium | reverse complement strand
AAAGCGATTGTGATCTTCCCTTCCCTGACGGGCTGGAGGATGGCCTTTACCTGGCAGCGGTGGCGGGCCTGCTGCCCGATCTGCTGAGCCAGGTGAATCCTGATCTGGTGCTTTACAACGCCGGGGTGGATCCCCATCGTCTGGATCGGTTGGGACGCCTCTGTCTGAGCGATGGGGGCCTGCTCCAGCGTGAGCGCATGGTGCTGGAACTCTGCTTAAGCCGCAGGGTGCCGGTGGCCACGGTGATCGGCGGAGGCTATGACGCCCTCAATCCCCTGGTGGAGCGCCATGGGCTGGTGGTCCGGGCCGCGGCGGAAGTGGCGATGCACCACCGTCTTTAGACGGTCTATCCGACAACAATGCAAAGCCGTTGGGATGCCCGTGTCATCCGTTGGACAGCAGTGACCTGATCAAAGCGACTGCCCCGTGTTGCAGTTGCACGGTGCTCTCCAGCAGGTGGTCTGCCCCTGCCGCCAATAGCCGCTCTTCATAGGCCCGTCTTTGGGGGCGTTGCTCCGGTGGATGGAGATGGGGGGGGGAGACGGCAAGCGAGAGGAACCTCTGGTTTGGCGATCGATTCCGCGCCCCCAGCACTGTCGCCACATCCGCCACCGTGTCGCCCACGTAGGCCACGGGGGGACCCTGGGGGCCAAGGGTTTGGCCCCGTTGGCTGGCAAGCTGATGCGCCAACCGCAGCAAGCCTGTCGGGTCGGGCTTCTCCGGGGCTTCGCCCATGGCCACCAGGGGGGGGGCCACGAGTCCCAGCCGTTCCTCCAGCAAAAACCTGGCGGAGGGCGGTTCGGCTCCGCTCACAAACCCCCAGGCGATCCCCGCTTCGCTGAGGGCGGGGAAAAAATCGGCGCCCACCAGCAAGGTTTCTTCGCAAATGAAGCCTGTCCATTGAGAGGGCGGCCCTGATGGGTCGCCACCGAAATAAAACCGGCTGAACACCTCCACCACGTCCTCGAGCGGTGGGTGATGGTGCCCAGGGCCACCCCTATCACCGGAGGTGGTATGGCGTCTGATGAGCTCCAGGCTGGCTTCCCAATCATTGTTCCAACAACCTTCCCCCTTCAGGGCGTCGATCGCGGCCGGATCAGGGTTCCACCCACAAAAATGGTGCACGGTGGCCCGAATGGCCCGCCGGTAACTGGCACTGACATCCCGAATCACCCCATCCAGATCAAAGAGCAGGATGGCCTGGGCTGGAGCGACGGCCGAGGGGGGATTGGGCAGGGGAGTGAGGATCCAAGCTGGTAGTTTAGTGGTTTGAATGTTGGCTTTGAGCGCAGAGACCCCAATGGCTCCTGAGAAAACCGTGCTGGATACAACCGTGGCCCTGGCGGAGGATGAGGGGGCTGAAGTGCTGGCTGCGGCCGATCCAACACCGGGCCGTCCCGTGATGCGTGGGGGCAGCGCAGCTCTCGCTACGGCCACCATTGATGAGGATGGGGTGCCCTCGGGCTACACCCCCAAGCCGGATGAGGGTCGGTTCCTGCTGAAGATTCTCTGGCTGCCCGATAATGTCGCCTTGGCGGTGGACCAGATCGTGGGCGGTGGGCCAAGCCCCCTGACGGCCTACTTCTTTTGGCCCCGGGAGGATGCCTGGGAAACCTTGAAGGGAGAACTGGAGCGTAAAAGCTGGATCACTGATAACGAGCGGGTGGAAATCCTCAACAAGGCCACCGAAGTGATCAACTACTGGCAGGAAGAGGGCCGGGGCAAATCCCTTGAGGAGGCCAAGCTCAAATTCCCCGACGTCACCTTCTGCGGCACCGCTTGATTCCCTGCCGGACACGCCCCCTAGTCAGCCCGTAGGGCTGACTAGGGGTTTTGGGCATCCTGCTCGAATCGAGCAGCTGCTTTGTCCGTCTCGGGGTGGCTCCAGATCTGCTGCGCCAAGGCCGGCGAAACGGTAAAGATGCAGACCCCAGCGGATGCCAAGAGGACAATCTCCTCAAGGGAGCGGAGGCTGGCAACCAATAACTGTGTGCTTGAGCCAACTCCCGCAAGGCACCGTTGCATCCTGATCACCTCTGCGCTGCCATCCTTTCCAAGGTCGCCAATGCGACCGAGGTAGGGGGCGACATAGGTGGCCCCCAGGGCTGCCGCCGCGAGGGCCTGGGAAGGGCCGTAACAGGCTGTCAGAGTGATCCGACGTCCTTTTTCAATCCAAATCCTGGCGGCGTGAAGTCCCTCCGTTGTGAGGGGCAACTTGACCACAATCTGCTCAGGCCCCAGGTTGAGAAGAGCCTCCGCGCAGGAGTGAAGCTCCTCGGAGCTGGAACCCCAGGCCTGCAGGTGCAACTCATGGCAACCAAGGCTTAGGGCCTCCCGGACGAGGCGATCGATGCTCCCAAGGGTGCAAGGAAGACCTGCCCGTCTCAGGAGTGTGGGGTTGGTGGTGATCCCCGAGAACAACCCCAGGGACCAAAGGGGCTCCCAGCTACGGATGTCTGCCGAATCCAGCAGAAAACGCAAGGTCACGAAGGGGTGAGCCCTCCAAGTTTGGCGGGTTAACTGCCGCGGCTGGCTGAAACCCTTGCTCGGGCTTGGGCGAGGGCATCTTGGGCCTTGAGCTTCTCCGGACTCGGATCCTTTCCTTCGAACTCTCGGGCCGCCTGATCCGCAAGCTCAAACTCCCGTTCGGCGGCAGCCCGATCAATGGTGCTGCCGAGTTCAGCTCCATTGACCAAGACGGTGACTTCGTTGGATTGCACCTCAGCAAATCCACCTAACAGGGCGATGGCTTTCCAGGAGGAACCCTCCCTGAGGCGCAACACACCACTGTCGAGGGCCGTGAGCATGGAAACGTGACCCGTGAGGACCCCAAGCTGGCCCGTGCTGCTCGGGAGAATGACCTCATCCACTTGACCATCAAACACACTCTGGTCGGGAGCGAGGACGCGCAGATTCAAGGTCATCGGTTCAGGCCTTCTTGGCGTCGGCGAGGATCTTTTCGGCCTTGGCCCTCACCTCATCAATGTTGCCCACCAGATAGAAGGCAGCCTCGGGGAGGTCGTCGAGTTCACCGGCGAGGATCATTTGGAATCCTTTGATGGTTTCCTCGAGCTTCACGTATTTGCCAGGCATTCCAGTGAACACTTCAGCCACAAAGAAGGGCTGGGAGAGGAATTTCTCAATTTTTCGGGCTCGGTCCACCGTGCGGCGGTCATCCTCGGAGAGTTCATCCAGGCCAAGGATGGCGATGATGTCCTGGAGTTCTTTGTAGCGCTGCAGGGTGCTCTGAACAGCACGTGCGGTGCGGTAGTGCTCATCACCCACAACGGCGGGCTGGAGCATGGTGCTGGTCGAATCCAGGGGGTCCACGGCGGGATAGATGCCCTTGGAGGCCAGACCACGGCTCAGCACGGTGGTGGCATCCAGGTGGGCGAAGGTGGTTGCCGGCGCGGGGTCCGTCAAGTCGTCGGCAGGGACATACACCGCCTGAAGGGATGTGATGGAACCTTCCAGGGTGGAGGTGATCCGTTCCTGGAGCTCACCCACATCCGTGCCGAGGGTGGGTTGGTAGCCCACGGCGGAGGGCATGCGGCCCAGCAGAGCCGACACTTCTGAGCCGGCCTGCACAAAGCGGAAAATATTGTCGATGAAGAGCAGCACATCCTGCTTGTTCACATCACGGAAGTGCTCCGCCATCGTGAGTGCCGAGAGGCCCACCCGCATCCTGGCGCCAGGGGGCTCATTCATCTGGCCGTAGCAGAGGGCCACCTTCGACTTTGAGAGGTCGCCGGCGTTGATCACACCCGATTCCTTGAATTCCTCGTACAGGTCGTTTCCTTCTCGGGTGCGCTCCCCCACCCCACCAAACACCGACACACCGCCATGTTCCTTGGCGATGTTGTTGATCAACTCCTGAATCAGCACGGTTTTACCCACGCCAGCTCCTCCGAACAGACCCACCTTTCCCCCTTGGCGGTAAGGGGCAAGGAGATCAATCACCTTGATGCCCGTTTCGAACACCTTGGGCTTGGTTTCCAGCTCAGTCAGCTTGGGGGCTTCCCGGTGGATGGGGGAGGTGAGGGTGGAGGTCACGGGACCCTGCTCGTCGACCGGCTCTCCCAAGACGTTGAAGATGCGACCCAAGGTGGCCTCACCCACGGGTACGGAAATGGGGGCTCCCGTATCGAGGGCCTCCATGCCACGAACCAAGCCGTCCGTGCTGCTCATGGCCACGGCACGCACCCGGCGGTCCCCAAGCAACTGCTGCACTTCAGCGGTGAGCACCAAATCCTGCCCAGCGGAATTTTTACCCTTAATGAGAAGTGCGTTGTAAATCCTAGGGAGCTTGCCAGCAGGAAATTCCACATCGAGCACCGGCCCGATCACCTGCTTAACGATGCCTGTGGTGCCAGTAGCGGCGGGTGCAGCGGCTGCCATAAAAGAAGGAGAAGGCGGTAGGGCAGAGCGGATCTCTTGACCCGCTAAAGCGGCGCAACCATACCACCGCCCCTCCCCCGAGGTCGGCCGTCCGCCCTGGGGCGACGGGAAAACAGCCCGAGTTCGGTGACCCGCACACGCCGAGGGGTACCAGCCAGCACATGGCAGGACATAAGTTGGCAGTCGAGGGGCATGAGTGCCAAGTTTGCTTTAAGGCTTGGATCGACCCCCTCCACAACGCCTGTTGTTTCCTCTCTCCCACTCCCATGGCAGCTGTTTCCCTCAGCGTCACAACGGTCAAGCCCCTGGGCGACCGCATTTTCATCAAAGTGTCTGAATCAGAAGAGCACACCGCCGGCGGCATCCTTCTGCCAGACACGGCTCAAGAGAAGCCCCAAGTTGGTCAGGTGGTCCAAGTGGGGCCTGGCAAGCGCAACGACGACGGCTCCCGCCAGGCTCCGGAAGTGAGCATTGGTGACCGGGTGCTCTACAGCAAATATGCCGGCACAGACATCAAGCTCGGCTCGGAGGATTATGTGCTCCTCTCTGAGAAAGACATCCTCGCTGTTGTGAGCTGACCTGACGAGTCACTTCATCAACGACTGAATCCATCAGTCTCCTCACTTCATTTCATCCTTTTCCCCTTCCTCCTTAGGAACTCTCACAACAAACACCATGGCTAAGCGCATCATCTACAACGAACAAGCCCGCCGTGCCCTGGAGCGGGGCATTGATATCCTTGCGGAATCAGTGGCTGTCACCCTTGGTCCCAAGGGACGCAATGTGGTGCTGGAAAAGAAATTCGGCGCACCCCAAATCATTAATGATGGGGTCACAATCGCCAAAGAGATCGAGCTCGAAGATCACATCGAAAACACCGGTGTTGCCCTGATCCGTCAGGCCGCCAGCAAAACCAATGACGCCGCCGGGGACGGCACCACCACGGCCACGGTGTTGGCCCATGCCATGGTGAAAGCTGGCCTTCGCAATGTGGCTGCTGGCGCTAACGCCATCACCCTCAAGCGCGGCATCGACAAAGCCACCGATTTCCTGGTCAGCAAGATCGAGGAGCACGCCCAACCCATCAGCGACAGCAATGCCATTGCCCAGGTGGGCACCATCTCCGCCGGCAACGATGAAGAGGTGGGTCGGATGATCGCCGATGCGATGGATAAGGTGGGTAAGGAAGGGGTCATCTCCCTGGAGGAAGGCAAGTCCATGACCACCGAGTTGGAGGTCACCGAGGGCATGCGTTTCGATAAGGGCTACATCTCCCCCTATTTCGCCACCGACACGGAGCGCATGGAGGCGGTGCTCGATGAGCCCTACATCCTGATCACCGATAAGAAGATCGCCCTGGTGCAGGATCTGGTGCCCGTCCTTGAGCAGATTGCCCGCACCGGCAAGCCCCTGCTGATCATCGCTGAGGACATCGAGAAAGAAGCCCTCGCCACCCTGGTGGTCAACCGCCTGCGTGGTGTGCTGAATGTGGCTGCCGTCAAGGCCCCCGGCTTCGGGGATCGCCGCAAGGCCATGCTCGAGGACATCGCCGTGCTCACCAACGGCCAATTGATCACGGAAGATGCCGGCCTCAAGCTGGAAAACGCCAAGATCGACTCCCTGGGCACCGCCCGCCGGATCACGATCAACAAGGACACCACCACCATCGTGGCCGAGGGCAACGAAGCGGCCGTGAAGGCACGTTGCGAGCAGATCCGCTCCCAAATGGAGGAAACCGATTCCTCCTACGACAAGGAAAAGCTCCAGGAGCGTCTGGCCAAGCTCAGCGGTGGTGTGGCCGTGGTGAAGGTGGGGGCTGCCACCGAAACCGAGATGAAGGACAAGAAGCTTCGCTTGGAAGATGCCATCAACGCCACCAAGGCGGCCGTTGAGGAAGGCATCGTTCCCGGTGGTGGCACCACCCTGGCCCACCTCGGCCCCGCCCTGGAGGAGTGGGCCGCCGCCAATCTGTCCGGCGAGGAGCTCATTGGCGCCCAAATCGTGGCCGCTTCCCTCAACGCTCCCCTGAAGCGAATTGCCGAAAACGCTGGCGCCAACGGGGCGGTGATTGCTGAGCACGTGCGCAACAAGCCCTTCAACGAGGGCTACAACGCCGCCACTGGGGAGTACGTCGACATGCTGGCCGCCGGCATCGTTGACCCCGCCAAAGTGACCCGCTCCGGCCTTCAAAACGCCGCTTCCATCGCTGGCATGGTGCTCACCACCGAATGCATCGTGGCTGATCTGCCCGAGAAGAAGGAAGCCGCCCCTGCCGGTGGTGGCATGGGTGGTGGCGACTTCGACTACTGATCAAGCAACGGGATCAGGAGGTGGGGACAACCCCATCTCAAGCTGGGGAGGGCATTGGCCCTCCCTTTTTTTGGAGCTCTGCAACCCCTGGGACACCCGGCAGAATTGTTAAAAGACTGCTAAAGGGCCTTCGCTCAGCCTGCGCCCTGAACACTGGGAACTAGCATGGTGTGAGTGTCATTCGTGGCAACCAAACCTCGAAATTGTTCCCAATCGAGATAAAGACAGCATGACCACACCCCAGACTCATTCTTGGAAAGCCGTATTGGCTGACAAAATCCCTCCGCAAATGGCGGAAGAGATTGATACTTTTGAAAATCAGATGGTGCTGCGTTGCCAAGGGAAAATCGAGGATAAAGTGTTCGCCGAATTACGCTTGCGGCGCGGTGCCTACGGCCAGAGATACGACAATGGATTTCGACATGATGGGGAACAAACCCAAGAAATTGCCTTTCCCCATCCTGAGTTGACAAAGGGGCCGGAAACCAAATGGGAAGCCCCAGGGATGCAGCGGATCAAAGTTCCCTATGGAGGTTTGACTGCGGCCCAAATGGAAGTGTTGGCAGATGTCGCTGAGGAATATTCCGATTCCATCCTGCATGTCACCACCCGTCAGGATTTCCAGCTGCATTTTATTTCCCTGGAAGACACCCCCGACATGCACCGCCGACTGGCTGCTGTTGGCATCACCACGCGGGAAGCCTGCGGTAATTCCGTTCGCAACGTCACGGCGTGCCCCCTGGCTGGTGTGTGCCGGGATGAAGCATTTGATGTGACTGGTTACGCGAATGAGACGGCAAATTATTTCCTGGGCCACCGTGACGTTCAAGACTTTGGCCGAAAATTCAAGATCGCCTTTTCTGGTTGTGCCCAACATCCCTGTGGGCTCACCTACATGCACGACCTGGGCTTGATTGCCAGCAAACGCATCCATGAGGGCAAGGAGGAACTGGGCTTTGAGCTTTATGTTGGTGGTGGCCTCGGTGCGGTTCCCCATCTGGCCAAACTATTTGATGACTTTGTTCCTCCTGAGGAATTGCTTCCGCTTTCCCAGGCCATTGCAAGGGTCTATGCGCGCCTCGGGGAGAAGAAAAATCGCAACAAAGCCAGGATCAAGTTCCTTGTGCAGAAGTTGGGAATTGATGAGTTCCGCCGCCTGGTGAAAGAGGAGCGAGCTCTTCTCGAGCCCGACCCAGAGTGGACGGAATGGCTGAAGGCCATCCCCCAATACAGCGAAACCGGGTTGGCGAAACCTGTTTCTGAAGGACAACCAATTGATCTGGGAGACGATCTTGCAGCGTTTGAACTCTGGACATCGACCAATGTTTACCAGCAGCGTCAGGAAGGTTTTGTCTGCGTCAGCATCAATCTCCCCCTTGGCGATTTAACCGCCCTCCAGATGCGGGGCTTGGCCGATGTGGCACGGCGGTTCACCCCCGACGCCACCCGCACCACTGTTGAACAGAATCTCTTGCTCCGCTGGATCCACCAGGCCGATCTACCCGCCCTTTACTTGGCGTTAAAAGCGATCAACCTCCATACTCCCGGGGCCGAAACCATTGCGGACGTCACCGCTTGCCCCGGCACGGACACCTGCAAGCTTGGCATTGCCAGTTCCCGGGGCTTGGCAGGGGAACTCCGTCAGCGCATTGCCATGAAGGGATGGCAATACGATGAGGCCGTGAAGGATATCCGCATCAAGGTAAGTGGCTGCTTCAACTCCTGTAGCCAGCACACCGTGGCGGAAATTGGCTTTTATGGCTCCAATCGCCTGGTGGATCGCCATCGCGTGCCCCATCTCCATCTGATTCTTGGGGGTGCGTGGGATCACAATGCCTCCCAATACGGTCAATCATTGGGTGTCATCCCCACAAAAAGGGTGCCAGAGGTTGTTGATTTTCTGCTGGACTTGTATCTTAAAGAGAAGCATAAGGATGAGAAATTCTCAGCTTTTGTCAATCGTTTTGGCAAAAGGGAGATCAAAGATCGTCTGCAACCCTTCACGGAAGTGCCTCCCTATGCGGTGGATCAATCCTTTTATACAGACTGGGCCGATGCAAGGGAATACACCATTGGCGACATTGGCATTGGAGAGTGTGCTGGCGAGGTGGTATCGCTTACAAATTTTGACGTCGCCATTGCCGAAAGCCTCAATTTTGATGCCACATTGCTACTGGAAGGCGGAAGTGAGAATGGGAACGTTCAGAAGGCTGCGGATAAGTCGCTAGCTGCAATGCTGAAGGCAGCCCAAGCTTTGCTCAAGGTGCCGAATGTTGACATCCCTGATGAGCCAGAGGTAATCGTGCGTGACTTCCGGCAATATTTTTACGACACGGAGCTGTTCTTTGATCCTTTCGTACGCGGCAAGTTCGCCAGTTATCTCTTCAATGCCTTCGAAAGTCGGCAGGTTCCCGCTTCCCTCGATCGCGCCAAGCAATCCGTGGAGGAGGCCAGGCTCTTCATCGAAGCGGCCTACGAATGTCATTCCCGCATGCTGCAGTCTGGGCTCGCCTCAACCGAAGCCTTCCATCAGTGGTTCAGGGAGCGGCAGCCCATCACGTGAGGGTGCCATATAACCCCCTCCACTCCTCAATATTCTCTGTCCTGAACCCCCCGTCCGTTAAACAATGGTTGTCGAGCGTTTTTGCCTCAAGTTTCCCGCCTATCCAGGGCAGGTGGATGATGCGGCCTTCATCCCCATCTTCCATGAGTGGATTCGACTGAAAACAATTCCTGGAGCCCTGATTGATGTGGCGGACTACAGGCATGTGCCTGAGGGGCCTGGAATCATGCTCATCAGCCATGAAATCAATTACGCCATGGAGCATGGGGGCGGGCAATTTGGCCTTTCTGCGCAACGCAAATTGGGCCCTGGCTCTACCCATGGCGAGAGGATTCTGGAGTTAGCTAAACGCTTGGCACTTTTTGGTTCGTTACTGGAATCCGATGGCCGCTTGGGAGGCCAACTTCGTTTCGAGGGTGAAAAATTCATCTACATGGCCAACGACAGACTGCAGTTGCCCAACACAGATGAAGCCTTTGCCGTTCTTCAGACCGAATTGGAGGCCGTGGGCCTGGATCTCTATGGCGGCTCGCCCGTCACGGTCTCCCGTATCCAAAACGATCCCCGTGATCGCCTGAGCGCCTTGGTTGAAACCACTGGAACGGTTGCTCTCTCCTCCCTGGTTTGAAGTGTGAAGCCTGTTAGGGACATGCGGAGACCCGCAGCACAGCGCTGAGGCGGTCCGCCTTTGCAGCGAAACGGGCCCCTTGCGGGGTATAGAAGACGAACCCCTGCTGGTTGCGGAAGCGAATTGGGCGGGAATGGGCCAATCGATCCTCAGCCTCCTGGCGGCAATGGCTCCACGCAGCGAAATCAAAGGAGTCGAGGGGGCCATACGCCTGATCCCTCGCGTTGGCAGCTTCTGCCTTAGCGGCCAGATGGGGACAAATCTTCCCCCGAACGGAGCGGACTAGGGTGATTTCCTGTTCCATGGCATGGGAGGCGAGATCATCCCGTTGGCTTCGAAGCGAGCGACAGGCCTCAAGATCCACACTCTGGGCCAGCCCTGTCAACCCGCTGAGGGTGAGCAGCAGCAGGACAAGTGATGCCCTAGAAACCAGGAACAACTTCCTGTGGGGCCATCTCCTCCAGCGGGGGCGTCCGAGGGGCCACCATCCCATTCTCACGAACGGCGGAGTCGCGATGCAGTTCACGCTCGAGCATGCGAATGCGGCTTTCACGTAAACAGTATTTGCAGCCACCGCTGGTTTGCAAATGCTTCTCAGGAGTGATCGAGATGGTTTTTACAGGGTGAAGATTGCAGCGGATATGAATTGGGGTTTTATAACTCTTGTAGAGGATCTGGCTGTAATCGTAGTGATCAGCAAAACGCGCCAAAGCCCGTTGCAGGAATGTTTCCTTGCTGATGGGGCTACCCATTCCTCGGCTACAACCATGATGTCGGGAATTT
>JAYKHG010000125.1:0-14071 GCA_035284825.1 Cyanobacteriota bacterium | reverse complement strand
GCCCTGCCCACGCACCTCAGGCATGCTGCCGGCGACACCAAGCATGGTGGGTGCATTCGGACCATAAATATCAGCGTCGAGCAATCCCACCCGCAGCCCCCGCAGGGCCAAGGCACAGGCCAGGTTCACCGCCACCGTGCTCTTGCCCACACCCCCCTTGCCACTGCTGACGGCGATCACCTGCCGCACCCCCGGAATGGCCTGGCGGGTAGGTAGGCCCGTTCCTGGCCCCGGTGTCGAACCATGGCCTGCCCCCCCGATCGGCCCGGAGGAGGGGGGAGTGGCCAGCTCGATTTGCAGATCGTCAATCCCTGGAAGATTCAACAGGGCGCCCCGGGCCTCCGCCGCGATGCGATCCCGCTGCCCCGCGGCAAAATTCGGCAGGGCCAAGCGGATGATCGCTCGGGATCCCTGCACCCGCACAGCTGAGATCCATCCCAGCTCCAACAGCGGGCGATCCGTCCCCGCATCCCGCAGGGGCCTGAGGGCGTCGATCGCTTGATGCTCAAGCTCGCTCAAGGCGGGATCGAGTCCCGGATCAGTGCTGGATGTGGACATGGGCGGAGCAGCCTTCTCCGTTGATCGGTCGGGATCCTAGGCAGCATCTGGGGTGACAGAGCCTCTCGATGGGTTGTGGAGCACCCCATCGGACTGGGATGGTTGGAGGAGACCCAGCACCTGGCCATCCATGTCCATCTCTCCCCCCCAAGTGACGCCCCCGGCCGCGTCCAGGAGCCGGGCCAGGGATCTGCTGATGGGTCTCCAGGATTCGATCTGCGCCGGTCTGGAGGCCGTGGATGGGGAGGGGCGGTTCCAGGAGGAGAGCTGGGAGCGGCCGGAAGGGGGAGGGGGTCGCTCCCGGGTGATGAAGGCGGGCCGGGTGTTTGAGCAGGGCGGTGTGAACTTCTCGGAGGTGCAAGGAGAGGAGTTGCCCCCGGCGATTGTTAGCCAGCGCCCTGAAGCCAAGGGTCACCCGTGGTTTGCCGTCGGCACCTCCATGGTGCTGCATCCCCGAAGCCCCTGGGTGCCCACCGTGCATCTCAACTACCGCTATTTCGAGGCCGGGCCCGTGTGGTGGTTCGGAGGTGGGGCAGACCTGACCCCCTACTATCCCTTCCTTGAGGATGCCAAACATTTTCATCGCACCCTCAAAGGGGCCTGCGACGCCATTGACCCGGCATACCACAAGGTGTTCAAGCCCTGGTGCGACGAATACTTTTTCCTCAAACACCGGGGTGAAACCCGGGGGGTCGGAGGGATCTTCTACGACTACCAGGATGGGGGCGGGGTGCTTTACAAGGGTCCCGATCCTGAAGGTGCCGCGGCCCAGGCCTCTGGGGCCATCGGTGCGATCGAGCAAGACTGGGACAAGTTGTTTCGCCTGGCCCAATCCTGCGGGGGGGCGTTTCTACCGAGCTACGTGCCCATCGTGGAGGGGCGGCAGGCCATGCCCTGGGGCGAGAGAGAGCGCCAGTTCCAGCTGTATCGCCGCGGCCGCTATGTGGAGTTCAACCTGGTTTTTGACAGGGGCACCATCTTCGGGTTGCAGACCAATGGCCGGACGGAGTCGATTTTGATGTCCCTTCCTCCGCTGGTGCGCTGGGAATACGCCTACCTCCCCGAGCCAGGAACTCGGGAAGCCCTGCTCACGGAAGTGTTTACTCGCCCCCAGAACTGGCTGGAAGACGGGTCACTGGAAAGCCGCTGCGCACCGCTGCAGGCTGTGAGCTGATCTGGCGCCCAGTTTGGCGGCTTGGCCCCCGGCCGAGGCCAATCTCAATGGCCGTCACCACCCGCTCCGCCAGCAATCTCACGGTCTGCTGGCGGGTTCGTGGATCCCGCAGGGAGGCCTCCAGGCGTCCCTCCAGTTTTCCTAGCTCCAGAATGGCCACGCCCCGCTTGGGGCCACCGAGCCGATCGCGGAAGTTCATGGGGTAGGCCCCAAATTCCTGCGCCAGGCTTTCATCAATGCGGCTGAAGGGCCGATGCAGCGGTGGAATCAGGCCGGAACCCACCCCTGAAGAACCGTAAGCATCGAAATGGATTTCAAAGGCGTAGCCATCGGCGAGGGCATGCTGGCGACCCACACTCCAGTTGGTGCCTGGATCATCGGCATCGTGAATGGTGCGGAAGGGCGGTTTGTAGAAGTCGATCCGCAGGCCCCTCTCCCGGCCGAGGGTGGCCACCGCATGGGCCAACACCAGGTTCCAATAGTGCTCATCCGTGATGCCCCGCATCATGGGGGCCGCCCCCAGCACGCCCACCGCCTCGCCGCTGGTACCCGAACCGGCGATCCCCTGGGCATCCGCATGGCCCGCCATGACAAGGATGGGAGTGTCCGGGGAAACCGATCTCAGGCCAATCCAATCCTTTCGCATCGGGCTGCGCACCCCCGTGAGTGGATCGGAAGACCCGGGACTCCTGGCCAGCACGGTTGCGGTCGCCGGAGTGAGTGCCTGGGCGGCCACCGGGGGGGCCGGCCCCGTGGCGACCGCCAGGGTTGCCAGGGTGGTGGCGGAGAGGAGGGCAAGGAAGCGCATCGGGCTCAAATGGGGGAGCGGAGCAGACGGCCATCGCTGGCCAGGCCAAGGGAAGGTCCCAGGTCTTTTTCCATGGCGATGAGTTCATCGCGGTGGGCCCGAAGCCGCAGGGTGCTGCCCCCATCCACGGCCTCCTCGATCAATCGCAGTTCGAGGCTTTCTGGCCGAGCGGCCCGGCGCATGTAGATCCAACCAGCCAGCGGCCCCAGGAGGGCAAGGCAGAGAATCCACCAGCCCACCCCAGGCACCAACTGATGGAGCACGAGAGCCAGGCTCCCGGCCCCCAGGCTGCCCAGCAGGGACAGGAGCACCGCAAGGGGAAGACTGGCCTGCACCAGGCCAGAAAAGCGAAGCACCTGCCGTTGGGGGTCCTTGGAGGAAGGCTGCCAACCCCTCTGCCCAAGCCAGGCCACCATCCCGTCCAGCACCTCCACCGCAGGGCGAGGGGATTGCACATCCACCACGGTGGTGCGGTCTTTGCTGGCCGCTCGCAAGAAAAACACCAAACCGACGGCCATCAGCAGGGTCAGCAGGAGTGTGGAACCAAGGGGAGCCATCAATGGGCCGCAGACCAGCAACAGATTCTCTCCTGAATGGCACGGAGGTGGGGACGTGCAAGGCCGGCTTGGCAAGGGCCCCTGTTCCGCCGCCCGCGATGGCTCAGCATGGACAGCAGAGATCAGCAAACAATGACCACAACTCCATCAGGCATTGGGGCAGCCGCCACGGGCGCCGGGAAAAACTCCCCCCCTCCCAACCGTTTTGCGGTGTTCGATGGGGATCTGGATGACGGGTGGCTGGCGCTCTACGAACAGGCGACCGCCCTCGCCGTGGATACGGAGGCCATGGGGCTGATGCATGGTCGGGATCGGCTCTGCCTGGTGCAAATCTGCGACAGTGAGGATCGGGTGTGCTGCATCCGCCTGGCCCGGGGCCAGCGGGAGGCCCCAAGGCTGAAAATCCTGTTTGAGAATCCAGCGGTGGAAAAGGTGTTCCACTTCGCCCGTTTTGATGTGGCCGCCCTGGCTGAAAATCTCGACATCGCGGTGAATCCCATCTTCTGCACGAAGATCGCCAGCCGATTGGCCCGCACCTATGCCCCGCGCCATGGCCTGAAGGAGGTGGTGAATGAGTTGGTGGGGGTGGAGCTCGACAAACAAGCCCAGAGCTCTGATTGGGGGCGGGTGGAGGAGCTCAGCGAAGCCCAGCTCACCTATGCCGCCGGTGACGTGCGCTGGCTGCTCCCGGCCCGCGCACGGCTGGAGACCATGTTGCGACGGGAGGAGCGGTGGGCCCTCGCCCAGGAGTGCTTTGCCTGCATCCCCGTTTTTGCGACGCTCGATCGCCAACGCTTTGGTTCGGTCTTTGAGCACTGAGGGCCTGGGGCCCTGGCCCTCAGTCCTCGGTCATGAAATTTTCCTCGCTGCTCAGGGCGCTCAGCTGGGCATCGAGCAGGGCCTGGTGATCAACACCTGAGGCCTGGGCTTCCGCCAGCATCTGTTCAGCCAGGGCGATCCGGGCAGCCGTCTCCCTAATGCCCTCTTGGGCTGCCCGGATGTCCACCCGGCGCCGGGCAGCGGCGATGCTCACCCCCAACCACCCGGCCAGCTTTCCACAGGCGGCGTTGTACTCCCGATCAGGAATGGCAGGCATCTGTGGGGTGAGCAGCAAAAAGCATCATCCCGCGAAGGGGGCTGGCTCAAGCTCCTTGGCCCCCAAGAGACGCTCCAGCACCAGATGGGCAAGGGCAACGCTGCCCCCGGCAGACCCCATGCGTTGCCTCCCTTTCTGGCCCAGCCCATCCCTGGCCTGACTGTCCTGCAGGAGAGCCAGCAGCCACACGCGGAGCTGCTCCGGGGTCCGGCACGGTTGCACGGCACCGCCCAGCAGCCGGCTTTGGCGCCGGGCAAAACCCACGGTGAATTGGGGGCCAGCCCCTGGAAGGGAGAGGGCAGGCACCCCCAAACCCACCAGCTGTTCCGTGGCCGTACCGGCGGTGGCGATGCCCACCTCGACCCAGGGAGCCCAATCCGCAAAGCATCCATGGCCCAGCCAAAGGCGAAGGGCCCCCTTGCTCCAAGCCCCTTTGGCTCCACGAAGGGGCGGGGGTGGACTGGCCTGAAAACCCATCTCCACGAGGAGGGAAGCCAAGGCAGGGGAGTCGAACAAGTCGCGGCCGATGGGCACCAGCACCGTGAGCCCGCCAAGCGGGGCGCATTCTGTGGACTCCGGAAGGGAAGCCAGCAGCCGTTGCAGGTTGCCGAACGCCTCAGGCAGTCGACTCCCTGGCAGCAGCATCACCCTGCGGCTGAGCTGAAGGCAGGCGGGGAGAGCCCTGGCTTCAAAACCATCCATCATCGGGTTGCCAGGAGCCTCAGCCTGGACGTGGTGTTTCCTGAGCCCCCTGGCGGTCAAGCCATCCCGCACCGCCACAAGGCGACAGCGGCGATGGGCCATCAAGGCCCACTCCCAAGGATCCCACTCACTTCCCTTGAGCCGGTGATAGGCATCGGCCAAGGGGGATTCGCCCCAGCCCGGAGGGGTAGGGCTGCGCCAGGTGTAATCACTTTTTGGGGTGCCGATGAAGCCGTAGGGGCCACCCCCCAGCCAGGCCATGGCCAGGGGAAGGAGATCTCCAATGGCCAGGATGGGTTGGCCCCTGGTTCCCCAGCGCCGCACCACTTGGAGCTGTTGCCAGGTGGTGCGTGGCAAACCTGCGGCCAGATCCTGCAGCAGCCCGCGCAGGCTCTGGTTGCTGAAGCCCCCACTGGGCAAGCGGAGGGAAGGCCCCAGCCGCTCAAGCTGGATCCAGGGTGCAGCCCCAGAAAACGTGCCACCTTCCCCCACGAGGGCCAGCACGGCAATGGAGCTCTCCGGTTGGAGGCGGGCCAGGGCCTCGATCACCCGCAGCGCAATCAGATCCTCTCCATGGCCGTTGCTGAGCACCAGCAAGCGGGGCGTCATGCCATGGCTGATACGATCCATGGTGGGAGTTTGCTCCCCTGCGGCGGCATGGCCAAGTGGTAAGGCAGAGGATTGCAAATCCTTTATCCCCAGTTCGAATCTGGGTGCCGCCTTCTCAAGGAGCGTTCAGCGCCTGGAGCTCCTAGCGCCTGGGCAGTCGTGATAGGGAGGGTTGTTCAGCCCCTCGGGTTGTCGGTCCGGCAGCTGCGGCGATTACCTCGGAGCACCAGGCTTGGTTCCACCGAGTTGACGACGCCAAAACGACTGGGCTGCGGTGTGAAGGGCGCCCTGCAGATCGCCCACGAGGCTCTCTAGGCGCTTGCGACGGCTTCTCGCCGGTGAGAGATGGTCGGAAATCACACCTGCGTGGCAGAGATCCAGCAACATGGCGGCCTCCTCAGAGGAGAGGCAAAGCAGGTGCTCGTTGTTGTGGTGGATGACCTTCACCAGGACTGCAAGCAGTACTTCTCTGTTGTAGGACGGACGCCGGCGCAACGGATGGGGGAATCCGACATCCGACCAGTCATTGCGCCTTATGGGGCATGCTCAAGCGCTGGCATGGAGGCGGGTGGCAATTTCCACCACCATCAGGCCAAAAAGGGCCATGGCGATCAGCAGGGAGCTGGGATGGGTCATGGCGCCTTGCCTTGGATGGCTTAAACCCTAAAGCAAATCTAAAGAAGCGCCGGCATTGCGGGGGAAAGGCCACGAAAGTGCATATCCCGCAACACATGAGAGGAGACAGAACCTCAATACCCAGAGTCGGCCACGCAGATCCCCTGGCAGCTGATGCCATTGCCCGCCGTGCGTCCGCAGTGGGAACACAGCACGGGATCCTGCTCAGGAGGTGGGGGGCAGACCTTTGCCAGGCTCTCTTCCGTGGTTTGGGAGGAGGAGGGGCTTGGTTGGGGTGGGGCTGTCTGGGCACCCGGGGTGGCCCCTGAGGGATCGACCGATGCCAAGGGGTGGAAAGGAGCGAAGGTGCATCATGGCCATTCCAGCCGCTGGGCGCCGATGTCCCCATCCATGGATCCACCCTCCATTGGCGTGGGCACCTGGGCCTGGGGTAATCAGTTTCTCTGGGGCTACGACCCCCAACAGGACCAGCAGATCGAGGCGGCCTTCCACCGAGCCGTCGCTTTGGGTCTGTGGTTTTTCGATTCGGCGGATTCCTACGGCACCGGGCGTTGGAACGGTCGCAGTGAGACCCTCCTGGGGTCTTGGTGTGCAGATCTGCCACCAGAGCAACGGGAACAACTCACGGTGGCCACAAAACTCGCACCATTTCCCTGGCGCCTCGGGCGACGGGGGCTGGACCGCGCCTTGGCCGCATCCCGAGAGCGGTTGCAGGGCAAATTGGATCGGGTACAACTCCACTGGAGCACCGCCCGTTACGCGCCATGGCAGGAGGGGCCCCTCCTGGAAGGACTGGCCGATCAACTGGTGTCTGGGAACGTCGCGGAAATTGGTGTCTCCAACTTTGGCCCCAGAGGATTGCGCCGGGTTCATGGCCTTCTGGCCAGTCGCGGCGTGCGACTTTCCAGCCTGCAGGTTCAGTTCTCTCTGCTGGCGCCTGAGGCCGCCGCTCCTGGGGGCATCGCTGAGACCTGTAAGGAACTAGGGATCGAGCTCATTGCGTACAGCCCGCTCGCCCTGGGCTGGTTGGCCCCGATCGAGGGAAAGCCCCGAGTCGGGCCCGCCGGCCCCCGGGGAATCCTGTTCCGCCGGCTCGACAAGGGCGCGACAGCCCTGCGCGACGGGCTGCTGCACATCGCCTCAGCACGGGCCGTGCCTGCGGCGGCTGTGGCTTTGAATTGGTGCCGCTGCCATGGCGCCATGCCCATCCCTGGGGTCAGGAGAGCAGACCAAGCGGAACAGGCGTCGGAGGCGCTGAGCTGGATGCTCTCAAGAGAGGAGCGGGAGGAATTGGATCGCCTCGCCTTTGCCAACAGGGTGAGGATGCCTGCCAATCCCTTTCAGAGTGCCTGATGGTCAGGCTTCGGCCGAAATCACCACGGGGAGGGAGGTAACCGTCTCGGGAACCTCGATCTCTTCGGAATCTCCTTGCAACCTGCGGACCATTTCCGCCCCATCGCTCGTGCCCTCGAATCCCTTTTCCGTGGGATCGCAGGCCGTGAGGGCCTCCTGCAGAAGGGAATCAAAGGTGGACCCGGGAAGACGATGCCGTGCCAATTCCAAGAAAGCCCTGGCCAGGGATTCACCAGCCGCAGCTCTCAGGGCAGGGTTGCTGCGTCTGAGATCGTGCTCTTGAACAATGGCGTTCAGAAACCGTTCGGTGACATCCCGTTTGGTGGTGGCCCGAATGCGGGTGTCCTGATCGGCTTGATTGAGAAACACCTGGGCATCGAGTTCGCCAAGCCTTCGATTCAGGCTGTCAAGAACACTCTGAGCTTCCTTGAAGATGTGCGTGAGCTGGCCATCGGAGAGCCGAGGCAAATCGGCCACATAAACCTTGCCGTGGTCCCGAAGGGTCAGGAAGGTGGGCCGTTGCCCGATTGGACCGTTTTGACGCCCTGCCTGTTCCCGGGCCTTGGGTCGGGGCTGCTGGGGACGTTGGGGCGGGGTGGGGCCGGCGGAGCTGCGGCGACGGGTGATACGGGTTGAGGTATTCAACATGGGGGGTATGTGCCAGTGCATGACCAAAACAGCGATCCATGGGATCGCCTTGACACCTTAGGAAGGAATCAAAACCCTCCAGCCAGAACGGAGGTGAATGGGAATTCAGAGCAGAGGGAGGCCCCCGACCCCCTGAGCAGGATTCTTGCCCTCTTGGATCTGACCCATCTCCCAAGCCCGATGACCACAGCTGTTGCACACCTGCAACACCGAATCCACCACCTGGGGGCTCACCACAAGACAAAAGCCCACACCAAGATTGAAGGTGTGCCAAAGGTCTGCCTCCGGCACCTGGCCCCGCTCCTGTAGCCACTGGAACAGGACCGGTCTGTCCCAGCTGCGGGGGTCGAGAACAGCATGGACGCCCTCCGGGAGACACCGGGGCAGGTTTTCGGGCAATCCCCCCCCGGTGATGTGGGCCATTCCATGGGGAGCCAGATCAGCGGCCAAAAGCGCCTTCACCAGATCGTTGTAAAGCGTTGTGGGGGTGAGGAGTTCACTCAACACATGGGGGCCATCAGGTCCAAGCTGGGAGTCCGGCGTCACTTGGTGGTCTTCAAGGATGCGGCGCACCAGGCTGAAGCCATTGCTGTGGACCCCGCTGCTGGCCACACCCACCACCCTGTCACCCACCTGCACCCCGCGGCCATCAATCAACCGGGACTCATCCACCACCCCCACGCAGAAACCAGCCAGGTCGTACTGACCTGAGCTGTAGAAGCCGGGCATCTCTGCCGTTTCCCCACCAAGCAGGGCGCATCCACTCAGGCGGCATCCCTGGGCAATGCCCTCCACCACTTCAGCCAGGGTCTCTGGGGTTAGGCGCCCCGTGGCGATGTAGTCCAGGAAAAAGAGGGGCTCGGCCCCTGAGGTGATCACGTCGTTCACACACATCGCCACCAGGTCAAGGCCAATCCCCTGATGGCGATTCAGCCGTTGCGCGAGCTCCAGCTTTGTCCCCACTCCATCGGTGCCAGCCACCAGCAAGGGGCGATCCAGCCCAGAGGGCAGGCGGCAAAGCCCGGCAAATCCACCCACCCCACCCAGCACCTCAGCCCTGTGGGTCGCCTGCACACTGGCGCGAATCCTGTCCACAAAGGCCCGACCGGCCACCACATCCACCCCAGCACTCCGATAGTCCATGGCTCCACCAAGCTGAGTTGATCCTCCAATGGCGCTGACCGAAGAATGCTCAGCGGGAGCTCCTGAGCCCCACGGGGAGTCCAAAAAACGATGCGAGGGAGGGGTCGAAACGCCAATTGGCACATTTTGCGATTAGCGAGGCTTATGAGATTGATTGGATTTCTTGATCTGTGTGGCGGAATCCGGGGCGGCTGAAGCCCTGGCAAAACAGGAGGAAAGCTTAAAGATGACAAATCCTGATCATTCGAGCCAAGCCCCTGGGCGCTTTTTTCCCCCGCCCAAAGCCGGTAACTTGTGCGAGTTGTTTCCCCAGGTGAGGAATTAGTTCAGAAGGCTTCTCGCAAAGGTGCTCATCAATCCATTGATTGTGATCCCTGAGAGGTCATGCATTCTCTGTTTTTCAGAGTTTCCCTCCTGTCTCATTCCGACTGTCATGCGTGCACTTCATCTCCTTGGTTCCGCCGCTCTGCTGGTTGCAGGAGCTTCTGTAGCTCCGGCCCAAGCCGCCGCTCTTTCCTCCCCTTCCTCAGGCACTTTTCTGATCCGTGAGGCAGGAACTCCCTCCAATTGGGACAAGAATTTCATCCGGCTGACGCCTCCCACCCCCCTGGCGCAAGGCCAACTGGTGGCCTCAGCTGGTGCCCAAACCGGCCAAGCCAGCTGGTATGGCCCAGGCTTCTATGGCGGCCGTACGGCAAGTGGTGAGGTCCTGCGCCCAGGCACATTGACCGCAGCCCATCGCTACTTGCCCTTCGGCACCAGGGTCCGCGTCACCAATCTCTACAACGGTCGTTCGGCCGTGGTTCGCATCAACGACCGAGGTCCTTTCTCTGGCGGACGCATCATCGATTTGGCCCACGGGGCTGCCGAGGTTCTTGGCGTCACCGCCAGTGGCGTGGCCAATGTGAGGCTCGAAGTGATCGACTGATCTCTCCACCAATTCCCCACGTTTCCTCCTGGCCCCTGGGCTGGGAGGATTTTTTTTGCAGCTTCCCAACCCTTGCTCCTTCTCCAATCCCTGAGCGAACTCGCCAGCTGGCGGAGATCCATCCCGCAAGCAGGCCTGCATTTCGTTCCCACCATGGGGGCTCTCCATGGTGGGCATCTCCAACTGATCGAGCGGGCTGCGATGGCCCGGTGGTGGGGCCAACCTCAAGTGCTGGTGAGCGTGTTTGTGAATCCACTCCAATTTGGAACGGAGGAGGATTTCGATCGCTATCCCCGCAACCTCGAGAACGATGGCCATCTGGCCCATCGAGCAGGGGCCCATGCCCTGTTTGCCCCTTCCCCCGAGGAGATCTACCCCCAAGGGGAAGGCGGCATCACCCACGTTCTCCCCCCAGCCTGTCTCCAAAAGACGCTCTGTGCCGCTCAACGACCGGGGCACTTTGAGGGGGTGGCTACCGTTGTCACCAGATTGCTGGCATTGGTTCGGCCGGAGCGGCTTTTCCTTGGGGAGAAGGATTGGCAACAATTGGTCATCCTTCGACAGGTGGTGGCTGACCTGGGCTTGCCTGTGGTGATCGAGGGCATGGCCACGGTGCGCCAAGCCAATGGCTTAGCCCTTAGTTCCAGAAACAGCTATCTCTCCCCCAAGGAACTCGCCCTTGCCTCAGGCCTTCCCGCAGCGTTGGCTGCAGCAGCCTCTCTGATCCAACAAGGGGGAAACCCTTGCACGATCTTGAGTGATCTCAGGGAGGATCTTCTCCACCGAAACCTTCCCCCAGACTATGTGGCCTTGGTGGATGCCCATTCACTGGCTCCTTTTGACAGCCCTGGACAATTGGCCCTCCTGGCCGCAGCCGTACGCTGCGGCCCCGCCCGTTTGATCGATCACCTCTTCCTGATGCCCAGAGCACCAATTGTTGCCATCGATGGTCCCGCCGGCGCTGGCAAGAGCACCGTCAGCCGAGCCCTTGCCCGGCGCTTAGGTCTCACCTTTCTGGATACGGGTGCCATGTACCGAGCACTGTCCTGGTGGGTGTTGGATCAAGCCGTGGATCCAGCCGATGCATCGGCTGTGGCCCCCCTGCTGGAAGGACTCGTGCTGGATCTCAACACAACGGCCGACGGTCAAGCGCAAATCAAGATCAACGGGCATGACGTCAGCACGGCGATCCGCAGCCCGGAGGTCACCGCGGTGGTGTCCACCGTGGCGGCCCATCCCTGCGTCAGGCAGAGCCTGACGGCCCTGCAACGGCACCTGGGTGAGAAGGGAGGACTGGTGGCAGAAGGACGCGATACGGGCACGGCCGTGTTTCCCGATGCGGAGTGCAAAATCTTCCTCACCGCCACCGTGGCTGAGCGGGCCCGCAGGAGAGCTCGGGATCTGCAGCAACAAGGGTTTGCGGTGCCCCAGCTGGAGGAGCTCGAGAATCAAATTGCGGAACGGGACAGAAAGGACTCCACCAGGAGCGAGGCCCCCCTGCGACAGGCGCCAGATGCCCTTTTGCTGGTTACCGACGGGATGGAGATTGGAGCCGTGATCCAGGCCATGGTGGATGCCTTCCGATCCAAGGTGCCAGAGGAAGCCTGGCCCGGTTCATCCCCTGAACCCGCCCGGACCGGCAAGACCAACGCTTGATCCATTAGCTCCCGGGGGTTTCAGCGCCGCCAGCAAGCCTTCGCAGGCATCCTCCAACAGATCCAGCACCTGTTCAAATCCATCTGGCCCTCCGTAGTAAGGATCTGGCACCTCCTTGAGCCCATGGCGGCGGCAGTAACGGGTGATGGGCCCGATGGTGGCCCGAGGGGGGGTCGCCCCCGCCAGCCGACGGACCTGGGCAAGGTTGTCGTCGTCCATGGTGAGGATGTGATCAAAGGTCTGAAGGTCAGCCCTGCTGATCTGGCGGGCCCTGCTCGGCAGCACGATGCCCCTGTGGGAAGCGGCCAGTTGCATCCGACGATCGGCGGGTTTGCCCACATGCCAGTGTCCCGTCCCCGCGGAGTCGACAAGGAACAGATCCTCCAGCTGCTCCCTGGCCATTAAATGAAGGAAACACCCCTCGGCCGCGGGCGAGCGACAGATGTTTCCCAGGCAAACAAACAACACTTTGATCGTTCCGGGGCCTGGCTCAAGATCCTGATTGGCGGGAGTCATGGGGACACCAGACGGGAGAGGGCCAGCCTGGCGCGCAGGCAGACCACCGGTGCCTCCTCCTCGGAGGCGTCCGCCAGGCGATGCAAGGTGGCAACGGCCCGACGGTGACCATCCTCAAGGTCCTGCAGGCGAGGGGTGATTTTTTCCATCGCCGTTGCCACCGCGTAGCGCACCACCCACTCCCCATCCTGGGCTCCACACTCCAGCGCCCCCAAGGCCCTCTCCTGCACAGTTCGGCGCTCCTGGGCCGTGAGATGGGCCACATCGAGCGTTCCCAGGCCAATGGCAGCTGCCCTGCGCACACTGGGGCCAATGTCGTCGCCAAGGGCGGCCTCCAACAACTCCAGCCCCCGCACATCTCCAATTCCAGCCAGGGCCCTGACAGCCCAGGCCCGAGCACCGTAGTTCTGGCCGTCCAGGCCCTCAAGAAGGGGGAGAACGGCCGCGGGGCCGCTGGCAATCAAACCATCCACCGCAGCGACGGCCGCACCGGGATTGTTGAAGCCAAGAATGCTCACCAAACACGTGAGCGCCCCCTCTGGAGGGGGCGGACCCATGGGCTCCTTGCCTTGGACTGCCAGAGCGCTGGCCAACGCCCGGGTGGCCTCAAACAGCGCCCCAGCCGAATCGGCCTGTTCCACCGCCGCAATCAACGCAACGAAATGGTCAGAGGAGGGCATCCATGGCCTCCAGGAGGGTTTCCGTCGAAGGTTCCCCGTGGCCCCGTTCCACCAGGCCCCGGAGGGCAATCAATTTGAGGCTGTTTTCGGCATGGGTCCGGCGGATGGAATCCAAGGCAACGCGCCAACCCACGGCCCCCAAATCCATCAGTGCAGCCCTTCGCACCTGCAGCTGGGGATGGTCCAACAGCTGGAGCAGATGCTCACCAAAGGATTCATCCCCCGTGAGCTGCAGCAGGGCCCGGGCGGCCGCACTGCGAATGAGGGGCCGCTCATGGTGGATGAAGGGCTGGATGGTGGCCACCACCTCCTCCCGAACCACCCCAATGTCCCCAAGGGCTTCGATCAAGGCTTCACAGGGTTCTTGCAACTTGGGGCTGTCGGGTCGGCTGGCTCCGGCGCCCTCCAGCCCCGAAGCCAGCCGTGCGCAGAGGGTCGCCACGGCCGCCTCAGCACCCAGCTCCCCCAAGGCCCGGGCCGCTGCTTCCCTCAGCCCGTCATCCTCATCGGCCAAGGCGGCCAACAGCTCAGGGACCGCCCGCCCATCACCCACCTTGCCCAGGGCCCGGGCGGCATTGCGGGCCACCGCATTGCGTTCCACCCCAACACCCACTTCCCTGGGCTGTCGATGCTGAAGGGCCTCCATCAGGAGGGGCACAGTGTCGGGATGCTGGCTGCGCATCTTGCCGAGCCACCAGGCCGCGTAGTACTGCAGGGAAGGATCTTCACTGCGGAGACGCCTATGGGCCTCCGCTTCTGTGATGGGCTCACCGGCTGCAGTGAGGGGGAGGTCGCCCCCGCCGGGATCGGGCATGGATGGGAGTGAATGCACTCCAATGATGCCGCCTCGATCGTGATCATGAACAAAAAAAGCCCCCCGTGAGGGGGGCGGAGGGGGGCTTCAACCAAGCCTTGAACTCACACCAGCGCGTTGATCGCGTAGTCGATGTAGTTGTTGGCAATCACGCCGGGGTCGCCGGAGATGCCGTGGTTGTTCTTGATGTAGG
>JAYKHG010000124.1:0-29749 GCA_035284825.1 Cyanobacteriota bacterium | reverse complement strand
AGATTTGGTTAGGCGCTGATTCGCCGTCCCCACCCCCCAAACGCATCACGACTCCAATAAAAAACCGGCCTGGGGCCGGTGTTCAACGGAGAGGGAGGGATTCGAACCCTCGATAGAGTTACCCCTATACAGCATTTCCAGTGCTGCGCCTTCGACCACTCGGCCACCTCTCCAGCGGCAGTCGTCGTCAAATGGCAATGTAGCAGCATGCCAACGCCGACCGAACGCCCATGACGCGATCCTTTCCGGTCACCATTTTTTGGCGCCAGGCGGGCCGTGTGATCACCCACGATGTGAGGGAGGGGGACTACATCCTGCGCAGTTTTGAGGCCCAGGGAGATCCCCTCCCCTTCAGCTGCCGTCAGGGCTGTTGCACGGCCTGTGCGGTACGGGTGCTTTCGGGGGAGATCGACCATCGGGAGGCCCTTGGGCTCTCCCAGGAGTTGCGTCAACGGGGCTATGGCCTCCTCTGCGTGGCCCGGGCCATCGCTCCCCTTGAGGCGGAGACCCAGGAGGAAGATGAGGTGTACGAGCTCCAGTTCGGCCGCCACTACAGCCGGGGTCGTGTGCGCTCAGGACTTCCCTTGGATGACGATTGATCATGTCCCTCTCCACCCCCGCTGGATCCATCTCCAACGCGGCCCTCGTTGCCAGTGGCCTGTCGTCTCAGCGTTTGGAAGACCTCTTGGACGTGGCCCGCACCGCCGCCCTGGCGGGGGCACGACCCTTGAGGGACCTCTTCGGCCGCCTGGAGGACATCAGGCAAAAAGGACAGGCGGGGAATCTGGTCACCGAGGCCGATGTCACGGCTGAGCGGGCCGTGCTCGCCGTGCTCGAGGAGGCGACGCCCGATTTTGCGGTGTTGGCTGAAGAGAGTGGTCGCCGCAGCGGCGATGGCCCCTTCGAGTGGTGTGTCGACCCGCTGGATGGCACGACGAATTACGCCCACGGCTTTCCGGTGTTCTGCACCTCAGTGGGACTGCTGTTTGAGGGGAAACCCCTGCTGGGGGCCCTCGCCTTGCCGGCCTTGGATCAGCTGTTCTGGGCGGCGCCAGAGTTGGGATCCTGGTGCAACGACAAACGCTTACACGTCAGTGGGTGTGGTCAGCTCAGTGAGGCCCTCCTCGCTACGGGGTTCGCCTACGACCGGATCACGAGGTTGGACAACAACTACGCGGAATTCGCCTGGTTCACCCACCGCAGCCATGGTGTGCGCCGCGCGGGTGCCGCAGCTGTCGATCTGGCCTTCGTCGCCTCTGGCGCCATTGATGGCTATTGGGAGCGGGGATTGGCTCCCTGGGATCTGGTGGCAGGCGTTGTGCTTGTGGAGCAGGCAGGTGGCGTGGTGTGTGGCTACGGGGGGGAAGAGCTGGATCTGGGGAGTGGGCGGGTTCTCGCCTGTGCTCCAGGGCTGAGGTCCGCCATGATCGCCGAGCTTGCGGCCTGCAGGCCCCTTCCTGGGGCGAGCTATGGAGTGCCTGAACTCGATGCCATGGCGCCGCCTCCATAGGATTCCCACCGCTTTCCCTCCTTTCCCCCCGCATGGCCCTGCAACCCGCCGCTGGTGCTCGGGATCTCAACCCGCGGGAGGTGGAGAGCCAACGCTGGCTCTGTGAACAACTGGCGGAGGTGTATCGATGCTGGGGGTATCAGGAGGTGGCCCCTCCCACCATTGAGAGGATTGACACCCTCGAGGCCGGAGGAGCCATCGCCGAGCGGGAAGTGGTTCGGCTGGTGGCGGATGCCCCCTTGGGGTTGAGACCCGAACTGACGGCGTCCATCGCCCGGGCGGCCAGCACCCGCATGGCCCATCGTCCCCGGCCCCTACGGCTCTGGGCCAGTGGCACCACGTTCCATGCCTCCGTGGGGGATGGGGGAGACCTCCGCATCAGTGAGAAGCTCCAGAGTGGGGTGGAGCTGCTTGGGGAGCGCTCCGATGCGGCCGAAATGGAGCTGATGCACCTGCTGCTCGCCGCCCTCTCCAGCCTTGGACTCAAGCCCTCCCATCAGCCCACCCTTTTGGTGGGGCACCATGGCCTGCTGGGAGCCCTGCTGGATGTGGTTCCCGAACCCCATCGGCTCCAGGCACGGGAACGGCTCACAACGTTTGATGCCCTCGGGATCGAGGCCTTGCCCATCCCTGAGGTGGCACGGGCTCGGCTGAGGGCCCTGCTCCAGCTTCGGGGGGAGCCCAGGGCCGTGCTCTATCAACTGGAACAGTGGCTGGGCCAGCTGCCCTTGCTCGGCCGCCTGGAGACTCTCCTCAGCAGCGTGGAGCCCCTCACCAAGGAAGGAGGGGTGACGCTGCAACTGGACCCCACCTTTCAGCCGCATTTCGATCTCTATGACGGTTTGGTGTTCAAACTGGTTTGTCAAGGCAGGGAAGCGCCTGTCGCCATCGCGAGCGGTGGACGCTACGACCGGTTGATGGCCCGCTTCTGCGCTGACAGTTCCCTGGCGGCGGGCGCTGGTTTCGGCTTTTCCATTGCCGCCCTTCAAGACTTGCTGTCTGCTGAAACCACGCCACCGACCGATGGGGGTCCCTGGCTCGTGGCCAGTTGGGATGTCAAGGATCTTCCCGCGGCCCTGGCCCGGATGGCGGCTCTGCATGCGACGGGGCAGGCTGCTGAATTCTGCGGTCAGCCCTGTGGGAGCGAAGAGGAGGCCCAGAGCCGGGCCCTGGAGCGGGGCTGCCGGGGGGTGATCTGGGTCAGTTCGAATCCCTAGGATTGGGCTGTCTGTTCGGCCCTGGCCATGCCCCACACGATCCTCACGGATGTTTGCGAAGGGGTGTCCGACTGCGTGGATGCCTGCCCGGTCGCCTGCATCCACCCTGGCCAGCAACCCAATGCCAAGGGCACGCCCTATTACTGGATCAACTTTGAGACCTGTATTGATTGCGGCATTTGCCTGCAGGTGTGTCCTGTGACAGGCGCCATTGTTCCGGAAGAGCAACCCCAACTGCAGCGGGTGCCATGAAGGGAAGGTTCGGTCACCCGTCCATGCCATGCACTTGAAGCGGGTTGGGCAGTAGATTATATTTTTATCAGTTTTCCTGTTTTCAATGACGGTTTTAGAAGAAGGCCAGATCCAGATTCATACTGAAAACATTTTTCCGATTATTAAAAAGGCTGTTTATTCAGGCCACGAAGTTTTTCTGCGTGAACTGGTCAGCAATGGTGTGGATGCGATTAACAAGCGCCGCATGGCTGCCCTGGCTGGGGATTGCAGCGAAGGGGAGGATGGTCTGATCAGCATTAAGATCGATCGCGAGGCCAAAACGGTGACGATCAGCGATAACGGCATTGGCATGACGGCCGATGAAGTGAAGCGATACATCAATCAAGTGGCCTTCTCCAGTGCGGAAGAATTCCTCACCAAATATAAAAGCGATTCAGATGCCATCATTGGTCATTTTGGGTTGGGATTTTATTCCAGCTTCATGGTCGCCTCCCAGGTGGAGATTGTGAGCCTCAGTGCGCGTCCCGATGCGGAGGCCATCCGCTGGAGTTGTGACGGCTCACCCAATTTCAGCCTTGCCGCCGCCGATCGCTCGACCGCCGGCACGGATGTGATCCTCCATCTGCAGGAGGAAGAGCTGGAGTATCTAGAGCCGTCCAGATTGCGCAATTTGATTACCACCTATTGCGACTTCATGCCGGTTGAGATTCGGTTGGAAGGGGAAACAATCAACAAAAAAGATGCCCCCTGGCGCCGTGCCGCCAAGGAGCTCAGCGAGCAGGATTATATCGACTTTTACCGATATCTCTATCCTTTTCAGGGCGATCCCCTGCTTTGGGTGCATTTGAATACAGATTACCCCTATAGCCTGCAGGGTATTCTTTATTTCCCCAAAATTTCTGGCAGGGCCGATTGGGAGAAGGGCGAAATCAGGCTCTATTGCAACCAGGTGTTTGTCAGTGATTCCATCAAGGAAGTGGTGCCCCGCTATCTCCTGCCCTTGCGCGGGGTGTTGGACTCACCGGACATCCCCCTGAATGTCAGCCGCAGCGCCCTGCAAACCGATCGAAGGGTGCGCTCCATTGGTGCCTTTGTGGCCCGAAAGGTGGGGGATCGCCTCAAGGAGCTCCACCAGAGCCATCCTGAGCGCTATGCCGAAATCTGGGATTCCGTGGCCCCGTTCATCAAGATTGGCGCCATGGAGGATGAGAAATTTGCCGACCAGGTGGAAGCGTCCATCCTTTTTGGCACCACCGCCACAACCCAGCCGACGGAAGCCGACGCCGTTCCTGCCGCTGACCCCATCGTCAGCCCCCAGGGAACCTTCACCACATTGGCTGGTTACCGCTCCCGCCTCCAGGACGGCGCCAACCAACGGATTCTCTACTGCACCGATGAAGCGGGCCAGGCTGGAGCCCTTGCCCTGTGGAAAGGCCAGGGGGTGGAAGTGCTTCTGGCCGACACCCTGATTGATGCCCAATTCATTCCCTGGCTGGAGGCCCGGCACAACGAGCTGCGGTTCCAGCGGGTGGATGCGGAACTGGATGCGAGTCTCCACGAGACCGGCCAGGAGCTGGCGGACGCGGACGGCAAGGATGCTGCCGAGAAATTGCGGGAGATCTTCCGCGCCGCCCTGGGCAACGACAAGGTGACCGTGCAGGTGCAGGCCCTCCGTGGGGAGGAGGCACCCTCTGCCCTGATTCTCCTGCCGGAGCAAATGCGACGCATGAATGACCTCGGGGCCCTGATGGAGCAGCGCCTGCCTGGTCTTCCTGATCACCATGTGTTGCTGATCAACCGTCGCCACCCGCTCGTGGAAGGCCTGTTGAAACTCTCCAGTGGGGCCATCCTCACCAGCCCCGGTGGGGAGTCCTCCCCCACCCAACAGCTGGCCGATGATCTCAGTCGCCACATCTATGACATGGCTCGCCTGGCCGTTGGCGGGCTAGAACCGAATCAACTGGCAGGGTTCCAGCAGCGCAGCAGCGATCTCATGGGACGCCTGATGCAACGGGCCCTCTAGCACCAGCCCCCGATGCCCTGAATTCCGCCGATGTCCTCCCTCACCTCCCGTCGGCGGGTTCTCCAATGGATGCTCGCAACGGTTCCCACCTCCAGCATCCTCAGCGCCCAGTTGGCCCGGGCCTCCCCTTCCGTCTCCGCCGCCGTGGCGGCGGAGACGGTTCGCATCTTGATGCCCGCACCCCTTGCGGACGCCACGGCACCAGCGGTTCGGCTCTTCAACCGACGGCACAGTGAGACACAGATCGCGGTGACCCGTGGTCCCTTGGATACGGAAACCCTGTCGGATCTGGCCAGCAGCAGTCTTCTCCTGGGGGATTCTCCCTTTGATCTCATCCTCATGGATGTGAGCTGGACCGCCCGTTACGTTGCGGCTGGCTGGCTGCAGCCCCTTGAGCCCCTGTTGGGACAGGACGCGTTGGCAGGGCTTGTGCCGGCGGCGAAGTTGGGAAACAGCTTTGGCGGACACCTTTGGAGAATGCCCCTCTCCGGGGACACGGGCCTGCTCTACTGGCGCTCTGACTTGATGCCCCGACCACCGGCAAACACCAGCGAGTTGGTGGCCATGGCCCGCGAGTTGCAGGCCCAGGGGAAGGTCCGTTGGGGCTACGTCTGGCAGGGGAGGCAGTACGAGGGGCTCAGCTGCGTGATGCTGGAGGTGCTGCACGCCTTTGGAGGCCAGTGGTGGGATGGGCAGGCCGGCCGCACCGATCTCACCAGCCCTGGGGCCGTGGAAGCCGCCCAATGGCTTGTCAACCTGGTGCGGACAGGGGTGAGTCCCCCAGGGGTGGCGAACTTTGCCGAGAACGACGCGCTCCAACTGTTCAGCTCCGGGCAGGTGGCCTTCCTGCGCAACTGGCCCTATGCCTGGCAGTTGATCCAGGAGGAGAATGGACCTGTGACAGGCCGAATCGGCGTGACCCCCATGGTTGGGGCGCCGGGGCATCCGGGGGGGGGCACCCTTGGCACCTGGGGTTTGTCCCTGCTGGCCGGCAGTCCACGCCCCCAGGCTGCTGTCCAGGCGATTCGCTGGTTAACCGGGCCTGAGGTGCAAAGGGAGCTGGTGCTCAGCCAGGGGTATGCCCCCACCTGGGCCTCCCTCTACGAGGATGAGGAACTCAAAACGGCCCACCCCCTCCTGGAGGTTCAATACGAAGGGCTGCGCACCCCCTTGGTGCGACCTCTCACCCCGCTCTACGCCCAGATCAGTGATGTGCTGCAGCGGCAGATGAATGCCCTTTTGACCTCCAATCTCAGCCCTGAGGCTGCCCTGGAGAGGGCCCAACGGCAGAGCGATTTGATTGTGCGCGCCGCCGGCGCTGGGGTGGTTCCGTGACGGCCAACCTGCTCCCCCTGCTGCTGATGGTTCCGGCCCTGCTTCTGTTGGGGGTGGTGTTCCTTTGGCCGTGGGCCCACTACAGCTGGTTGAGCATCCATGCCAGTTCCCTGCTCACTGGGTTGAGGGCCATCCCCAACGGAGGGGCCAACTGGCAACGGCTGGTTCAGGATGGACGCTTCTGGCAGGACGCCTTTCAGACCCTTCGGTTTGCTGGCGTGTCCGTGGCACTGGAACTTGGTTTGGGCCTGCTCACAGCCCTGATCCTGCACAGACCATCCAAGGGCCGGGGGGTGCTGCGTGCCCTGGTCCTGATCCCCTGGGCCCTGCCAGGAACGGTGATGGCCCTGGGTTGGCGGTGGATTCTCAATGATCCCCATGGCCCCCTGAATGCCCTCCTCCAAGCCTTGGGGGGCGGCACATACCCATTCCTGGCCAGCCCTGCCACCACCTGGTGGTTTGTTGTTCTGGCGGATGTTTGGAAAACCACTCCCTTTGTGGCCATCATCCTGCTGGCCGGGCTGCAAAGCATTCCTCGGGATCTGGAAGAAGCCCTGCGGCTGGAGGGGGCGGGCGTCTGGAGCATCTTCCGCAGACTCCAGTTGCCTTTGCTCACCCCATACCTGGGTTTGGCGCTGCTGTTCCGCCTGGCCCAGGCGTTCGGGGTGTTTGATTTAATTCAGATCCTCACCGGAGGGGGCCCCGCGGGCTCCACGGAAAGCCTGGCCTCCTATGCCTATCTGCAGGCCATCCGCTTTCTTGATTTCGGTTACAGCGCCACGTTGATGCTGGCCACCTTTCTGATCCTGCTGACCCTGAGCCTTCTGTGGCTGGGTGGAATGCGCTGGTCCGGGGTCCGCCGATGATGCGATTGCTGCTTCTGTGTTGGAGTCTTTTCCCCCTGCTTTGGCAGCTGCGCACATCGTTTCTGGTGGGCGATGCCCTGGTGGGGGAAGGGGGAGGATCCCCCTGGACCCTGCAGAACTATCGACTGGTGCTGGAAGGGGATCCTTCCCTGGGCCGGGTGTTGCTCAACTCGGCCATCCTGGGGTTGGTGACCACGGCGTTGACCCTGATGCTGGCTGTTCCTTGCGCCTACGGTTTGCATCAGCTGAAGGGGCGGTGGCAACCGGCCATCAGCATGGGACTTGTGGGGGCGGCCCTGTTCCCCACGGTGCTGTTTTTCCTCTCCCTGCTGCAGCTGGCTCGCTGGTTTGGCCTAGCCAACCATCTGTTGGCCCTCACCCTCCCCTATGCGGGCCTGTCTCTTCCCCTGGCCATCCTGCTGTTGCGGGCGGCCATCCATGACCTTCCCCCAGACCTGGAGGATGCGGCCCGGCTGGATGGGCTGAACCCCCTGCAGCGCCTCAGGTGGATTGTGACGCCCCTGCTGGCCCCAGCCATGGCCAGCACGGGGCTGCTGGTGTTTTTGGCGAGCTGGAACGAGTACCCCATTGCCCTCACGTGGCTGAGTCGGAGTGATCGCCTCACCCTGCCCGCCGCCATGGGACGGATCGCCTCCTCTTCCGTCTACGCCATCCCCTACGGCCCCTATGCGGCGGCCACGGTGCTCGGCAGCCTGCCCCTGTTGCTCGTGGTGTTGATCTTCCAGCGGTGGATCATCTCGGGCCTCACCCAGGGAGCCGTGAAGGGATGAGGGGCCTTCTTCTCGACCATGTGACGCGGCAGGTGGACGGGAGACCCCTGCTGGACCAGCTGCAGCTTCAAGTGGCCCCTGGCGAATGTCTGGCTCTGCTGGGTCCGAGTGGATGCGGAAAAACCACCACCCTGAGGGTGGTGGCTGGGCTGGATCCGCTCTCCGCGGGGCGAATTGTGTTGGACGGCCAGGACATCAGCCAGCTCGATCCTGGTCAACGCCGGGTGGGAATGGTGTTCCAGAGCTATGCGCTCTATCCCCACATGACGGTGGCTGAAAATCTCACCCTGGGTCCCCGGATTCGGGGGATGCCCAGCGGTGAGAGGGAGGAGCGGCTTGCCCAGATCCTGGGTCTGCTGCAACTGGAAGACCTCCGCCTGCGGCGGCCCGCCCAGCTGTCGGGTGGACAACGCCAAAGGGTGGCCTTGGGGAGGGCCCTGCTCCGCCAGCCTCGCCTCATGCTCCTCGATGAGCCGATGAGCAATCTGGATGCCCAGCTCAGGGAAGAGCTGCGACCAGAGCTGCGGCGCCTGCTCGTTAGTGGTGGCCATCCCGTTCTTTACGTGACCCACGATCAGCAGGAAGCGGTGGGTTTGGCCGATCGCATTGCCGTGTTGGATCAGGGCCGGCTGCAGCAGGTGGGAGAGCCCCGAGAGCTTCACCACAACCCCACCAACCGCTTTGTGGCTGGTTTCATTGGCCGCCCGGCCATCAATTTGTTCCCCCCCCAGGGGGGACGCCAGCTGGCCGTTCGTCCGGAACACCTCCATCCGGTGGAACAGGATGGGATTCCCACCACGCTGATGCGCGCCGAATGGAGTGGATCCCAGCAAGTGCTCTGGCTGGAGAGTCCAGCGGGCCTGCTCCGCATGCTCTGGCCTGCCAGTCAGCCACCCCCAACCCAATGTCTTGTGGGTTGGAACCCTGAAGATGGTTTGGCCTTTGAGGAGCGCACGGGAGAACGGTTGCAGCGCTGTGAGCCCTCCTGGAGCCGTGATTTGATAAGGTTCCTGGAGGAATAAAAAGGGTTCTGCTCATGTCACGCGTGTGTGCTCTCACTGGTCAGCGCGCCAACAACGGCATGGCTGTCAGCCATTCCCACGTGCGCACCAAGAAGCTGCAGCAGGTGAATCTGCAGAAACGACGTCTCTGGTGGGCTGAAGGCCAGCGGTTTGTCACCCTGCGGGTGTCGACGCGCACCCTCAAGACCATTCAGAAAAGAGGTCTTGGCCCCTACGCCAAATCCCTTGGCATCAACCTGGCCAGCCTCTGACCTGGAGATCTGCCGCACCCCGTGAAGCGCCGCACCCGTCTCCGTTGGCTGCCCCAGGCCCTGGCAGCACCTTTGCTCCTCAGAGAGCTGGAACGGAGGGCGAATCCAGCCTGGGCCATGGGGGGAGAGCTACCGGCGCTGGATGCCCCGGCTCCCGCGTTTGAACTCCCCGGTGTCGCTCCTTCCGAACAGGGGAGCGGATCACCAACGGAGGTGACCCTTGATCTGTCCAGCTTTCACGGGCGTTGGCTTGTATTATATTTTTACCCCAAAGATTTCACCTCTGGTTGCACGTTGGAAGCCAGGGGTTTTCAACGGGATTTAAACTCTTTCCACCGGATGGGCGCAGAGGTGGTGGGAATCAGCACCGATACTGTTGACAGCCATGGTGCCTTCTGTGGGTCTGAAGGGTTGGCCTATCCGTTGCTCTCTGATGTCGATGGATCCGTCAGTCGCCAATACGGGTCATGGTTGCCAGGCACCGCCCTGCGACACACCTTCCTGATTGACCCCCAGGGGAGGATTCAGGCCCGTTGGGTTGCGGTCCGGCCCCTAGGTCACAGTCAAGAAGTGCTCGACACCCTCACCCAGCTTCAGCATGCCTGATCCCCAACGGGGTAGTGGTGGGGCGTGGCCCTTGAGCCACGGTCAGCTCTAGGGAGCTGTTGCCGATGCCTGGGAAATGCTCGGCCATTTGGTTCATAAACTCTGCCACCACGTCCTCTTGCCCATAGGGAGCAAGGAGGGGGCTTCTCACCAGGAAAGGGGCCTGATAGCAGCGTTTCTGGAGCGCCATCTGGAAAAAATGGGCCGCCACGTCCCGATGGCCGAGAACGATGGCCGTGAGCCCCCAGAGGCTCGCCATCCCCACCGCCTGCCCCTTGCCGCTGACTTTGGCCTGATGCAAAAGGGATTCAGCCCTTGCCGCATGGCCCACCCTGGCCAACACGTAGGCCACCGCCGCTTGAAAGCCGTGGAAGGGGGCACCCTGGGAAGTGCATTGGCTGAGGCTTTCCATGGACGCTGCCCGCTCCCCGGCATGGGCATGGAGCACAGCGAGGAAAAGGTGGGTGGAGGGGAGGAAACCATCGATCCGGAGTTGGCCATGCAACATTTCAACGGCGGCCTTGATGTGGCCCAATTGGAAGGTGAGTTGCGCCGCCAGGGTCCAGCCCATGGGAAGAACCCCATCCAGGTGGGGTTGCAACAACAACAACCCTTCTTCCGCACGACCGCAGGCCATGAGGTGGCGCACCCAGCTGAGCAGGGGCTCGCCATACCCCAGTTGTTCCGGCAACCAGGGGCCAAACGTTGCATCCACCTGTTTGGGTTGCCAGTGCAGTAGGGAGATGGTTTCTGCCCGGAGAGCAAAAAGCGTCGCTGGCGCCGCATCGAGCTGTTCGGCTCGGTGCAACAACGCCTCCACCTCAGCCCCCACCGCTTGACTCTCAAGGAGTCCCCAGCGGCAGCGATTGAGCTGCATGGAAACGAGCGCCAGAACCGCTTCGCAGAAAGCGGGCGATTGTTGGAGGCACAACTGAAGCATGTCGTGGGCACGCTCCAGCTGTTGTGGATCGAAATGGCGGGAGGCCACTCTCGCCTCGAAGTAATACTCGAGGGCCAAGGGGGAAGGAGACGAGATCGAGTTGGTGCTTGTGGCCTCCTTTGCGGGCGACACCGCAACGACCGGAGCCGAAAACACATACCCACTGCCGTAGGTGGTGCTGATCACAGAACTTCCCAGGGGTCCCCGATCAAACACCTGGCGGAGGCTATGGACGGCCCGGGCCAGACTCACATCACTGACCTTTCCGTGACCCCAAACCTCATCAAACAGTTGGGTCCTTTCAATGAGCTGTCCGGGGCGGCGCACAAAGGCGTGGAGCAGCTTGCGTTGCAGGGGGCTCAGGGGTACGACCTGGGTGCCGAGTCGAAGGACACCATCCTGACTGAGCAGATAGGGACCAACCTGCCAGTGGCTCACAGGGACTTCCGTAAGAAATAACAATTAAACTTAGGGCTATTGCTCGGAAAAAATCTTCCTTGCCCCTCAAGTCTGCACTTTTCCAGCCTAACGATCAGAAAACGCAGGATGGCGCCGCAGATTCAAGGTTGATTTCTGGTTAAGTTCTGGAGAACGCGTCCATGGACGGCTGTTTGCTGCCGCAGGGCTGTGACGGGGGCGGCGGGTGGAGCTTGATCCAGCTGTTGCAGCCACTGATCGGACAGATTCGGGGCGGCCGGAGCCTCCAAATCCTGCAGGGGGCACCCCAAAGAACGGGCCACGGCAGCCACCTTGGGGTCGTAGCTCAAGGCGGCAACAGGGCTCCCCGCCAGGGCCGCCAAAATCAGGGCATGCAGGCGCATGGCCAGCACCAAGCCAGCCCCACGAAAAACGGCCATGGCCTCCGCTGGATCCTCCACCTCCAGCTCCCGGCTCCGTTCCATCACGCGTTTTGGAACGGAATGGGTCCCATGGAGGCGATGGAGGAGACCCCGATCCTGGAACCGATGGAAAGGAAGCCATAGCAGTTCGCGTCCTGTCTGTTCCGCCAGTTGGGCCAGGGCATCCAGATAGGGCTGCCAGCCCCTTGGGTCGAGGGACTTCAGGGGACGCCAACACAACACGATGGGGCCCTTCGCGCCGCTCCAGGGCTGCTGGGGGTAGGCCCACACGGGGTCGCTGCCAACGCCATGGTGTGTGCTGCCCAAGCGCTCAGCCAGTTGGCCCGATGCCTCATCCCGCCAGCTGATGGCGCTGGCCAGGGGAAGCACCCCTCGCACCAGGGCTCGGCTGATGGGGCGACGCAAGGGGCCCAGTCCCTGGCCCCAAAGCAGCACGGGTTTTCCCTGCAGGCGGGCCACCAGCATCAACAGGCTGTAGTACACCAGGCTCTGCACACTTGTGGCGTCCTGCAGCAGGCTGCCCCCCCCCAGCAGGAGTGCGTCGCAGGAGCGGAGCCGTCCCAGCACCTGGCCCAGGCTGCGGCGATCGCAGGTGGCCACACCGAAGCGTTGCTGCACCCAGGGCTGGTCATGGGCCGTCACCAGTGGCTGGACCCCCTCCGGAAGCTCCCTCAGCAGCACCTCCAGCAGGGCATCGTCCCCAAGATTGTGTTCGCCGTAATACCCACAGATCAGGGGTCGGCGCTGTCTGACCGTTCGTGCCATGGCCCTATCGCCGTTGTCTGAAATTAAGGGGCCGACTTGCTTGGGGGGCTTGCTTGAATTGCCTGAGGTCCCCCTCGGAGAACCACCCCCTCCATGCATGCCCTCTCCCTCGGGACCTGGTGGATCCATGTCACCTCCGTCCTGGAATGGTTGCTGGCGATCTTCGCCATCCAGGCCCATGGCCGCAGGTGCCATGACCCTGCCTGGAATTGGTTTGCCCTGGCCATGGTTCCCGCCTTGGTGAGCGCCATGGCGGCCTGCACCTGGCATGGGTTTGACAACACCATGGCCCTCCAAGGTCTTGTGGTGCTGCAGGCCGCCTGCACCGTTGTTGGCAATGGCACCCTCGCCTTGGCGGCCTGGTGGTTGTGGAGGAAGCAACAACAGGCCGATGCCCCTCCGCGCTCCCCCAACAACCCATGACGTCAGCCGTTCCCTTGGCCGGGTTGGCCGGATGGGATCCGGGGCCCCTCTTTGTGCTCTCCCTCTTCCCCTACCTGGCTTTTCTCTATTGGGGCTCCCGCATTCGCGCCTTCCCTCGCCTGGCCCTGGTGGGGTTCCAGCTCACCTTGCTTTTCGTTGCCGTCACCATTGCCGCCTCCATTTTTGCCAAAGTTCGCTACGGGGCCTTGCTGGCCAATGTGGACTGGCTCCATGGGGGGGCAGAGGCGTTTCTCACCCTCAGCAACCTGCTTGTGTTGATGGGATTTCTTTCCGCGAAGGGAGAGCAGTGATCAGGATTCTCGCCGCCCTGCTGCTGGTGGGCTTCTCGGGGGCACCAGCTTGGCCCCAGGCCGAGCCAAGGGTGGTGCGGGTTGGGGTGGTGGATGGGGCCCATCCCTGCAGTTTCCGATCGGAGGGTGTCTGGAAGGGATTGGCCGTGGAGCTCTGGAGCCGGGTGGCAACGGAGGAGAAGATTCCTTACGTTCTGGAGGATTGGCCGACGCTACGCGCCCTGCTGAAGGCAACAGGAGAGAACAGGGTGGATGTGGCGGTGGGCTGCATCAATCTTTCCCCAGACCGCCTGGCCGCCATCAGGTTTTCCTTGCCGTTTCAAGAAGATGGCTTGGCTGTGCTGGCGCTTCAAAATCGGCTCGATCTGGGCAAGGCCTTCCTGCGCAGCCTGCTGGGTCCCCCCCTGCTCGTTTTGCTCGGAGGGTTTCTGCTCACCATCGGGCTGCTGAGCTTCCTGACGTGGAGGGTGGAAGGGCATGAAACCTCCCCGGACACCTTGCGGATGGGCACGCGTCGCAGCTTTGCCAGGATTTTTCAGATCCTGGCCACGGGGCCCGGGAGCAACACCATCGTGGAGACAACCCGGGGCCACGGGCTGGTGGTGTTGGCCTATCTGGTGCGCATTGTTGCCGCCTCTTTGCTGGTGGGATTTCTCACCGTTCACGTGGTGGAGGAGACTCGCCAGCGCACGGCCAAACCCTTGAAGGATCTGGAGGATTTGCGGGGCCGTCGGGTGGCTGTCCGGCCAGGCAGCATCAGTGCCAGCCTCTTGGAGGAGCTGAATCGACGGCCGGGATCGGTCCCCATTCAGGCGGTGCAGATGCCAAAGGTGGATGGGGCCATCAGCTTGTTGGAGAACGGCAAGGCCGAGGCTGTGTTGGCGGATGAATTGCAGCTGTCCTACGTGATGGCCCACCACCCCCGCACGGGGGCCATTCCCACCCTGGTGCTGCGGGGGGTGCGTCCCGAATCTCAAGGTTTCGCCTTCTCGCCGGGCCTGCCGCGGGACATGGCGAAGGGGATTGATCTGGCCATCAGTCGATTGAAACGCTCTGGAGAGGTGTCCCAATTGAGGGAAGAAGCCCTGAGCCCTCCCTCCAGGACAGCGCCAGGCGTTCAATGAACAAGTCTTAAGGCTGCGCCATGGTGCTCTGTTGGATCGGAAGATGGGTCGACTGCATTGTCATCATGCTTCTTCCGATCTTGGCCCTGGCCCCAGCCACCGTGTCCTGGTCCCCAAAAGTTGGGTTGGTGATGATCGTGGCGAACGTGATTGCCATTGCCATCGGCAAAGCCACCATCAAACAACCCAATGTGGGTCTCCAGCTCCCCAGCTCCTCCCTGTTCGGTGGCTTGAGCCACGGAGCCATGCTGGGCACCATCAGCCTGGGCCACATCCTTGGCATGGGAGCCATCCAGGGCTTGGCGGCTCGGGGGGTGCTCTGAACCCAAAGATCGCCCTTGGAATTCGAAAGCCTTAGATGTGGCTCGTGAGGATGAGGTGTGCCTGGCGGTTCAATCCGTCAGGCCACTCTGCCTCCTGGCCTATGGGATGGTGACGGGTTGACCAGAAGGCAGGCTGCCTTCTAAGCCCAGGGCGCCCAGACGTTCGCCGAAATGCAGCAGGATTCTCTGGGCCATTTGAGGTGGAGTCAGGCCAAGGGCTTCCTTGCTTTGTTCAGGGGAGGCGTGATCCACCAGCACATCAGGAATGCCGATCCGCAGCACTGAGGGATGGATTCCCTTGTCGCTGAGAGCCTCCACCACAGCGGCGCCAAAGCCCCCAGGGAGGGCCCCCTCCTCCATGGTGACCACCCTGGAGATGCGCTGTGCCAAGGGCACCAGGAGGGCCTCATCCAGGGGACGCAGGAACCGGGCGTTGACCACCGTGGCTTTCACACCCTTTTCCTGCAGGAGTCCGGCGGTGGCCATCGCCGGCGCCACCATCGACCCATAGGCCACAATCAACAGATCGTCCCCATCGGTGAGCTGCTCGGCTCTGCCGATCTCCAGCGGAAGCCAGCCCTCTTCCATCAGGGGAACCCCCTCGCCCTCACCCCTGGGGAAACGAATGGCACAGGGTCCATCGTGGGCCAGGGCCGTGACCAGCATCCGTTGCAGCTCCGCTTCATCTTTGGGAGCCATCACCGTGAAGTTGGGCACCGCCCGCAGGTAGCTGATGTCGTACTGGCCCTGGTGGGTGGGACCATCCGCCCCCACAATGCCGGCCCGATCGAGCACGAAGGTGACCGGGAGCTTCTGAATGCCCACGTCGTGGATCAGTTGGTCGTAGGCCCGTTGCAGAAAGGTGCTGTAGATGGCCACGACGGGTCGCAATCCACCGCAGGCCATCCCAGCGGCCATGGTGACGGCATGCTGTTCAGCGATGCCCACATCGAAATACTGATTTGGCAGGGCTTTCTCCAGCAGGTCAAGTCCCGTGCCGGTGGCCATGGCCGCCGTGATCCCAACCACCCTGGGATCCTGCTCGCAAATCTTCACCAGGGTTTGACCAAAGACTTTGCTGTAGCTGGGGGGTTTGGGTTTGCTGGAGGGGTAGGCCTTCCCCGTGCGCAAATCAAAGGCCGATTGGGCGTGATAGCCCACCTGGTCCGCTTCGGCGTAGGGATAGCCCTTGCCCTTGGTGGTGGCCACATGCACCAGCACTGGACCTTCACAGCGGTGGGCCGCTTGAAAGGTGCGCACCATCGATGGGATGTCATGGCCATCAATGGGTCCCATGTAGGTGAAGCCCAATTCCTCAAACACCGCCCCGACTTTGGGCACAGCAAGCCGACGCATGCTTTCTTTGAGATTTTTCAATTCCGGCGGCAATTCCCCGTGCAGAAAAGGAAGGTTGCGGATGGCCTCCTCCGCATTGTCCGAGAGAAACTGGACGGGTTTGCTCAACCGCATCCGGTTGAGATGGGTGGAGAGGGCGCCCACCGGGGGTGAGATCGACATGTCGTTGTCGTTCAGCACCACCAGCAGCTTTGTTTTTGGCAGGTGACCCGCGTGGTTGATGGCCTCAAGGGCCATCCCCCCCGTGAGGGCCCCGTCGCCAATCACCGCCACACACTTGAAGGATTCCCCCCGGCGATCTCGCGCCAGGGCCATCCCCAGGGCGGCGGAAATGCTGGTGGAGGCATGGCCGGCTCCGAAATGATCAAACCGGCTTTCGCTGCGTTTCAAATAGCCAGCGACGCCCTTTTTCTGGCGAAGCGTGGGGAAATCGCGGTAGCGACCCGTGATCATCTTGTGGGGATAGGCCTGATGGCCCACATCCCACACCACCTTGTCCTGGTCGAGATCAAGGGTTTGATACAGGGCAAGGGTGAGCTCCACAACCCCCAACCCCGGGCCAAGGTGCCCTCCGGTGGCGGAAACCACCTCCAAATGACGCTCGCGGATCTGGCGCGCGATGGCTTCCAGTTCAGCGGTGGTGAGACCGTGCAGCTGATTGGGATGGTTCAGCTCGCTCAGGTGCATCCGCAAACTCATGATCGAGCCGCAATCTAAGACTCCCCCCAGGGCGGGCAGCCAAGATCGCGACGTTTTTTCCTCCCCCATGGGCTGAGCTGGTGAAGGGGGCCGCAACTTGCCACACTGAGGCCATGACCCAGATGCCCCACATCACCCCGTCTCCAAGCGGGATTCCCGAGCCCAGCCCTTACCTGCAGCACATCCTCCGGGCCCGGGTGTACGACGTGGCGATTGAATCTCCTCTGGATTCAGCCCCCAACCTGTCCCAGCGTCTGCACAACAGGGTTTTTCTGAAACGGGAAGATCTCCAGCCGGTGTTCAGTTTCAAACTCCGCGGTGCTTACAACAAAATGGTGGGGCTGCCCTCCGGGGAACTGCAGCGGGGCGTGATTGCCGCCAGCGCGGGTAACCATGCCCAGGGCGTTGCCCTGGCGGCCCAGAAGTTGGGCTGTCGGGCCGTGATCGTGATGCCTGTCACCACGCCTGGGGTGAAAGTGCGCTCCGTGGCCGCCCGAGGAGCGGAGGTGGTGCTCCATGGGGACACCTACGACGAGGCCTACGCCGAAGCGAGGCGCCTGGAAGAGGAAAGGAGCCTCACCTTCATCCATCCCTTTGACGATCCGGATGTGATCGCTGGGCAGGGAACGATTGCCGTGGAAATTCTCAGACAGATGTCCACGCCGCCCAATGGGATCTATGTGGCGGTTGGGGGTGGGGGCTTGATCGCCGGGATCGCCTCCTACGTCAAGAGTCTTTGGCCCCAGGTGGAGGTGATTGGCGTGGAACCGGTGGATGCGGATGCCATGACCCGCTCCCTGGCCCAGGGGGAGCGGGTGAGGTTGGAGTCCGTGGGATTGTTTGCCGATGGGGTGGCGGTGAGGCAGGTGGGCTCCCACACCTTTGCCTTGGCGAAACGGTATGTGGACCGCATGGTGACGGTGGACACCGATGCGATCTGTGCGGCGATCAAAGACGTGTTTGAAGACACCCGATCCATCCTCGAGCCGGCCGGGGCCCTGGCCATTGCGGGGTTGAAGGCGGATGTGGAGGCCCGCTCCCTTCGCGATCAGACGCTGGTGGCGGTGGCCTGCGGGGCCAACATGAATTTTGACCGCCTGGTGTTTGTGGCGGAACGGGCCGAATTGGGGGAAGCGCGGGAGGCTTTGCTGGCGGTGGAAATCCCCGAGCAGCCCGGCAGTTTGAGACGCTTCTGCGCCCTACTGGATCAGCGCAGCCTGACGGAGTTCAGCTACCGCCTGGCTGACCCCAAGGTGGCCCACATCTTTGTGGGGGTGCAGATCAGTGACCGGGGAGATACACAGCACCTCATCGCCACCCTGGAGGGAGCTGGGTTTCCCTGCCTCGATCTGACGGACAACGAGCTGGCCAAACTCCACCTCTGCCACATGGTGGGGGGACGATTGCCTGCCAGGGAAAGCCAGGAAGGGGAGGGGGTTGAACTCCTTTACCGCTTTGAATTTCCGGAGCGCCCTGGCGCCTTGATGGCCTTCGTGAACGCCCTGCATCCCAATTGGAACATCAGCATTTTTCACTATCGGAACCATGGGGCTGATGTGGGGAGAATTGTGGTGGGGGTGCAGGTGCCCAAAGAAGAAATGACCGAATGGGAAGGTTTTCTTGACGCCCTTCCCTACCGGCACTGGCAAGAAACAGACAATCCTGCCTACAAAGTGTTCCTGGGCGCCTGCAGCCCCTATTCCCTTGAAACTTTTGGCCATGTCAGAAGTTGACCCCCCGCTTCCCCCAGCTGAGATGACCGCCAGCGGCAGCTTGGACAGCGCCGTGGCCGTTGTGATGAGCAGCCTCTCCCAGTCGGCGCGACTGGAGGCGATTCTGTATTTAAAAGGCAGGCCCGTCAGCCTGGCGGAGCTGGCCAGCCTGTCTGGATTGGATCCAGAAGAGGTGGAGCTGGCATTGATCACCTTGATGGCTGACTATGCCCACCGTGATACGGCCCTGGAAATTTTTCAAGATGGTCAGACCTACAGCCTGCAATTGCGTCAAGGTCTGAGCGATCTGGTGCAGGTGCTGTTGCCCGTGGATCTCTCCACGGCCGCTTTGCGCACGCTGGCCACCATCGCCTTGAAAAAGAGAATCCTCCAGTCGGATTTGGTGGAGCTGCGAGGGTCCGGCGCTTACGACCACATCAAGGAACTCTTGGCCCAAAATTTCATTGAACGCAAGCGGCAAAGCGATGGTCGGTCCTACTGGTTAACCCTCAGCGAGAAATTCCATCGCACCTTTGCCCTGGATCAGCGCACCGAGCCCCGGCTCCAAGGGCCGCCACCGGAGGAGCAGAACAACGCCGCCTAGGGTTCCATACACTGAGGGCTGTCACCTGATTTCTCCATGGCCGCACTGGCGCTCATCGTTGCTGTGCTAGTGAAAACCCTGCAGATCTACACCCTGGTGTTGATCGTGCGCGTCCTTCTCAGCTGGTTCCCAAACCTGGATTGGGGGAACCCGATCCTCTCGGCCATCTCCTCGATCACCGATCCCTTCTTGAATCTCTTCCGCGGATTCATCCCGCCCATTGGGGGGTTGGACATTTCGGCCATCGTTGCCTTCTTTTCCCTGCAGCTCCTGCAAACCTTGCTGGAGCAAAGCGTGGTGGTGCTCGCGTCCTCCATCCCAGGCAGCTATTGAGCCTCAGCCACGCAAATCCTGCTCCAGGGGGAGCTGTTCTTCCCCTGCGCCCGCCCGGGTGCGCACCGGCGCATTGAATCCCCGGGCCTTCACCTTACCCACCCGAAAGGGCCCAGGCGTTCCCGCTGGCACCGCAAGCCGCAGGGCAAAGGAGGAACGGCCTGGGGGCACATCCCCAATGCTGCCCACCCTGGTGCGGTTTGGAAGAACGGGTTCACCGCTGCTATCCACGATGACAGCGAACACGTCCGTGTCGACCACCGTGTGGCCGGTGGAATTGATCACTTCTCCGCGCAGGGCGTAGCAGCTGGCTTCCACGGAGCGGCGGGGCTGATTGCCCGCATCGCTGGATGGGCATGGGGCGATTTGGACCGACTCCACCTTGAGCTCCGCGGCAAAGCCTGCCGCCGGCGCGCCGAGCAGGGTGATCAGCAGGGCAAAAACGGCCAGAAGTCTTGCCGATGGCCATCGGGGCCCCGAAGTCTTCACCGCTGGTCTCCACTTCCGGAGATCACGTTACGCGCGGCTCGACTGGCCAATTTCGCCAGGTTCCCCTCCGCAACGGCCCCCAGGTCGAGCTGGAGTTCACTGGCCAGCCGGGCCACGTACCACAGCACGTCACCCAATTCCAGGGCCAGATCAGCCCGGACCTGCTCGCTGAAGGCACCGCCGTGGTCGCGCAGCACCTTTTTCACCTTGTCGGCCACCTCCCCCGCCTCCCCGCACAGACCAAGGGTGGGATAGATGGGATTGGAACCCACGTCGGGGTAGAGGGCCGTTAGAGCCGCCCGTTGCTGGTAGGTGGTGAGGTCCATGGTGAGCCTGGCTTGGGTGGCACGGATGGTAGTTTCCGCCTATCTGCAGGCCCGGGCCTTCCAATGCGTCGCACCAAGATCGTGGCCACGATCGGCCCCGCCACGGAATCCCCCGAGATGCTCCGCGCATTGATTGGAGCTGGAGCCACCACGTTCCGATTGAATTTTTCCCATGGGGACCACGGGGAGCATGCCCAGCGCATTGCCACGATCCGGCAGGTGGCCCATGAAATGGGGGTGCACATTGGCATCCTCCAGGACCTTCAGGGACCCAAAATTCGCCTGGGTCGATTTGAGCTGGGGCCCATCACCCTTGCCGTGGGGGATTCCTTTGCCCTCACCTCCAAGGATGTGCCCTGCAACCGGGAGATGGCAACGGTGACCTACGACCGCCTCGTGGAGGAGGTGCCGACCGGGAGCCGAATCCTTCTCGATGATGGTCGGGTGGAAATGGTTGTGGATCATGTGGATTTGGAGAATCAAACCCTGCAGTGCCGCGTGACCGTGGGTGGAGTTCTCTCCAATAACAAAGGGGTGAATTTCCCTGATGTGCAACTCTCCATTCGTGCCCTCACCTCCAAGGACAGGAAAGATTTGGCATTTGGTCTCACCCAAGGTGTGGATTGGATCGCCCTGAGTTTTGTGAGGAACCCTTCGGATATTCTCGAAATTCGCGAACTGATTCGCGGCCAGGGGGCAGCCACTCCTGTGGTGGCTAAAATTGAAAAATTTGAAGCGATTGAATCCATCGATTCCATCCTGCCCCTGTGCGATGGGGTGATGGTGGCAAGGGGAGATTTGGGTGTGGAGATGCCCGCGGAGGAAGTCCCCCTGCTGCAAAAAGAATTAATTCGCAAGGCCAATAGTTTGGGGATTCCAATTATTACGGCAACGCAAATGTTGGACTCCATGGCCTCTTCCCCACGCCCCACCCGCGCGGAGGTGAGTGATGTGGCGAATGCCATCCTCGACGGCACCGATGCGGTCATGCTCTCAAATGAAACGGCCGTCGGCGACTACCCGGTGGAAGCCGTGGCCACCATGGCCCGCATTGCCCGCAGGATCGAACGGGATTACCCCCAGCGTGTGTTGGATGGACAGATGGCCACCACCATCCCCAATGCCATCAGCCAGGCCGTGAGCAGCATTGCCAGGCAACTGAACGCCGCCGCGATCCTCCCGTTGACCCAAACCGGATCCACCGCCCGCAACGTCAGTAAATTTCGGCCCAGCACCCCCATTCTCGCCATCACCAGCGAGGTGTCCGTTGCCCGCCAGCTCCAATTGGTTTGGGGGGTGAATCCCCTGCTCATCGCCCAGCAACCTTCCACCGAAAGCACGTTCAGCCTCGCCATGGGGGTGGCCCAGCAGAATGGGCTGCTGAAGGAGGGGGATTTGGTGGTTCAGACCGCCGGAACCCTGGAAGGGGTGAGCGGCTCCACGGATTTGGTGAAGGTGGGGATCGTGTCTGCCGTTCTCGGCCGTGGCACGGGGATTGGTTCTGGATCTGTCAGTGGCAAGGTGCGCCTCGCCCAGACCCCCGAAGACGCGGCCCGGGTGGAAAACGGTGAGATTCTCGTGGTGCGGGAAACCACCGCGGCCTATCTGGAGGCCATCCGGAAGGCACGGGGCATCATCGCTGAAATGGAAGGTCGCCATAGCCACGCTGCCGTGATCGCGGAGCGGCTGGGCATTCCAGTAATCGTCGGTGTGGCCAATGCCACCAACGATCTCCGGCAGGGGGAAATTGTGACCCTGGAGATCCACCAGGGCATCGTTCACCGCGGAACCCGCAGCCATAAACTGAATTTGGGTGTGAATCCGCTTTAGCCACCCGTTCCAGCCAGGCCCCAATGCCCAGATCAAGGGTTCCATTCCGGGAGACGGCTTCGATGGCTGTTTCCACCCTGAAGGGCCATCGTCTTCGCAGCCTGCTCACGATGCTGGGGATCGTGATCGGGAATGCCTCGGTGATCACCCTTGTGGGCCTGGGAAAAGGAGCCCAGCGGCTGGCGGATGAGCAGCTCACCTCCCTTGGACCCAATGTGTTGTTTGTGGTTCCCGGCAGGAATGACACCCGGCGCCAGGGGTTGGACAGCCCCAAAACCCTGATTCTGGAGGATGCGGAAGCCATTGCCGAGCAGGTTCCCGCCGTCCGCCGGGTGGCTCCCCAGATCTCCCTGTTGGAGGTGGTGCAGGCTGGCTCTTCCACCGCATCGGCCACCATCAATGGAGTGACACCGGAGTTTCTCTCGGTCCGCAGTTTTGAAGTTGCCCAGGGTCGCTTCATCAGCGAAAGTGATGTTGAGGCGGCCAGAAACGTGGTGGTTCTTGGCCCAGACCTTAAAGACAAGGTTTTTCCCCTAGGGCACGCCATCGGCAGGCGCGTGCGGATTCGCGATCAATCATTTGAGGTGGTGGGGATATTGGAATCCAAGGGGGCTGTTTTCGGCAGCAACCAGGATGAGGCGGCCTACCTCCCCCTCACCACGATGGTGAGCCGGCTCAGTGGAAGGGATCCCACCTATGGGATCAGTCTGAGTTTCATCAGCGTGGAAGCCAAGGATGAGGGGAGCATGGGAGCGGCCTCCTTTCAAATCACGAACCTGTTGCGGCAACGCCATCGCATCCTGCGGGAAGACGACTTTGTGGTGCGCTCACAAAAAGACGCCCTCTCCATCGTGCAAACCATCACCGGTGGTTTGACCCTGCTGCTGGGGGCGATTGGGGCTATTTCCCTATTTGTGGGCGGGATTGGCATCATGAACATCATGCTGGTGGCCGTGAGTGAGCGCACGGAAGAAATAGGACTGCGCAAGGCCCTTGGTGCCCGCAGCAGTGATGTGCTCACCCAATTTTTGGTGGAATCCCTCATCCTCTCCAGCGTGGGGGGATGCGTGGGGGGCTTGCTTGGTGTTGGGGCGGTGACGCTTGTGGCATCGCTCACCCCTCTCCCCGCCACCATCGGTGTGGGGATGGTGCTCTCCACCATCGCTTTTTCTGGGGCGATTGGCCTCTTCTTTGGAGTGGTGCCCGCCAGGAGGGCCGCGGTTCTCGACCCGATCGTCGCCCTGCGCAGCCTGTGAAGCGGGAGACAAAAGGGGAGAAAAAGATTAAGAGTGTAGAAGTGTTGTCATCCACACAAACCTTGCCTGGGGTGGGCTGGCTATAAGGGACAAGCTTTGTTTTGATTTTTCGTTGGACCGTCCGGACGTGAGCCTTGCCAATCCGCCTGCCCAGGGGGTGCTGCAGGATTGCACCTATCGCAACACCACGGATCGGATGGTCATTCTGCGCTGTTGCGGGACCGATCAATTTTTTCTAGAGCGGGTGGTTTTCCCTTTCGAGGTGTTGGCCTTCCTTTGCCCACCCCTCAGTGAGGTGAAAATCTGGTCCCACGGCCTCTATGGGCCAGAGCTGCTGGAAACCCTCACGTCCGATCATCTGCTGGTCGACCCATCGGATCCCTCGCCTCACCGGGAACAGGAGGGCATGTTCCCTGCAAGTTCCTCGGCCCTGGAAACCACCCCTTGGCTCCAGGCCAGCTGAGGGGCCTCGGCCTGGGGGGATCTCCTTTACACTTGTTGAAGAATTCCTCATCTGCATGAATCAGCGTTGGCGCCTCATTGCTCTCTGGGCCCTCCCGCTTCTCATCGCAGGCTTCCTTGGCTGGCAGCTCCTAAGTGGCAACGGGTCCAGCCTCTCCAGCAGTCCCCTGAGGTCACCAGTGAACACGGCCGTTGGCAGGATGACCTACGGCCGTTTCCTGGATTATGTGAACTCAGGACGTGTAAATTCCGTAGACTTTTATAATTCAGGCCGCACAGCTGTTGTTGAGATTGTTGATGCCGATCTCGATAACAAAGTGCAAAGGCTGCGCGTTGACTTGCCGGGCATTGCCCCCGATCTCCTCGGCAAATTAAAGGACCAATCCATCAGCTTTGATGTCCACGCCCCCAAGCCCGCTCCACCACTTCTTGGGGTGTTGGGAAATCTGCTCTTCCCCCTGCTGCTCATTGGCTCCTTGATTTTTCTTGCCCGACGCTCCTCGGGCATGCCCGGTGGACCTGGACAGGCCATGCAGTTTGGCAAAACCAAGGCCCGTTTCCTGATGGAAGCGGAAACCGGGGTGAAGTTTGAAGATGTGGCGGGTGTGGAGGAAGCCAAGCAAGACCTTCAGGAGGTGGTGACCTTCCTGAAAACACCGGAACGGTTTACGTCCATTGGAGCCAAGATTCCCAAGGGTGTGCTGCTGGTGGGCCCCCCTGGAACGGGTAAAACCCTGCTCGCCAAGGCCATTGCTGGTGAGGCTGGGGTTCCCTTCTTCTCCCTTTCAGGGTCTGAATTTGTGGAAATGTTTGTGGGCGTTGGTGCGAGCCGTGTGCGAGATCTGTTCAAGCGCGCCAAAGAGAACAGCCCATGTCTGATCTTCATCGATGAAATCGATGCGGTGGGCCGTCAACGGGGCGCTGGCATTGGCGGGGGAAATGATGAACGGGAGCAAACCCTCAACCAGCTCCTCACGGAGATGGATGGATTTGAAGGAAACAGCGGCATCATCATCATCGCCGCCACCAACCGCCCGGATGTGTTGGATTCAGCCCTGATGCGCCCAGGCCGTTTTGACAGGCAGGTGAGTGTGGATGCCCCAGACATTAAGGGCCGCCTTTCGATTCTGAATGTGCATTGCCGCAACAAAAAGCTCGCACCAGAGGTATCCCTCGAGGCCATTGCCAGGCGCACCCCTGGGTTCACTGGAGCCGACCTGGCCAACCTCCTCAACGAAGCGGCCATCCTCACCGCCCGCCGCAGGAAGGAGGCCATCACCCTTGGGGAGATCGACGACGCCGTGGATCCGGTGATCGCTGGGATGGAAGGAAAGCCCCTCACCGATGGGCGGAGCAAGCGCTTGATCGCTTATCACGAGGTGGGCCATGCCCTGGTGGGCACCCTGGTGCCCAACCATGACCCCGTGCAGAAGGTGACCCTGATCCCCAGGGGCCAAGCCCAGGGCCTCACCTGGTTCGCCCCAGACGAAGAGCAGATGCTCATCAGCCGGGCGCAGATCAAGGCGAGGATCATGGGAGCCCTCGGGGGCAGGGCGGCGGAGGATGTGGTGTTTGGTCACGCCGAAGTGACCACTGGAGCCGGCGGAGACATTCAACAGGTGGCCTCCTTGGCCAGGCAGATGGTCACCCGGTTTGGAATGAGTGATTTGGGTCCGGTCTCTTTGGAGGCAGGCAATCAAGAGGTGTTTCTTGGCAGGGATTTGATGACCCGCAGCGACCTCTCCGATGCCGTGTCCTCCAAGATCGACTTGGCAGTGCGGCAGATCGTGTTCAATTCCTACCAAGACACCAAGGCCTTGGTGAGCCAGCACAGGGAGTGCATGGATCGGCTGGTGGATGTGTTGATCGAGAAGGAAACCCTCGATGGTGAGGAATTCCGGGCCATTGTTTCTGAATTTGCCCAAATCCCGGCCAAGGATCGTTTCACCCCCTTCTTGGAGCCGTCCGCTCCGTCCACGCCGCCTTCCCCAACCCCTCAAGACGTGAGCACCTCCGCCAGCGCTTGATCGATTAGCGCTCGTCGAAAACTCTCTTCCACAGGAAACCCCCTCGTCGATGGCGAGGGGGTTTTGAACTGTTCAGCCCAAGCCTTAGACCGGACGAACGGATCGCTTGTCGATCACCTTGTCGATGAGGCCGTAGGCCACCGCTTCGTTGGGGGACATGAAGAAATCGCGGTCCGTGTCCTCCTGGATCCTTTCCAAGGGCTGGCGGGTGCGTTCGGCCAGCTCTTGATTCAATTTTTGCTTGAGATAGAGAATTTCGTCCGCTTGGATGCGGATGTCGCTGGCTTGGCCTCGGGCACCACCCAGGGGTTGGTGGATCATGATCCTGGAATGGGTGAGGCTGCTCCGCTTGCCGGGGGTGCCGGCGCAGAGGAGAAAGGCTCCCATGCTGGCGGCCAGGCCGACACAGACCGTTTGCACATCGGGTTTGATGTGTTGCATGGTGTCGAAGATGCCTAGGCCGTCGTAGACGGAGCCGCCGGGAGAATTGATATACATAAACACATCCTTGTCTGGATCTTCCGCTTCCAGAAACAGCAATTGGGCAACGACGCGATTGGCTGATTCAGCTGTGACGGGCTCGCCAAGGAAAATAATGCGTTCACGAAGCAGGCGTGAATAGATATCAAACGCCCTCTCTCCGCGTCCAGATTCCTCGATGACAATCGGGATCATGGAAGGCACTGCCCAAACTAGGAGAATCCTAGCCATCCGCCCCCAGCCCCCAGGTTCGGCCTGCCTGGTGGGGACTGGGCACCGCTATGGTCGCTGACGTCTGATCTAGTGGAGCCGCGTGAGCCCCTTTCTCACTGTTGCCGACAGCAAGAGAGCTTTCCATGCTGCCTTCCCCCATGTGATCAGTCCGCTGTATCGCCGGCTGGTGGATGAGCTCCTGGTGGAACTCCACCTGTTGAGCAAGCAGAAGGGTTTTCAGGCCGATCCCCTCTTCGCTCTGGGGTTGGTGCAGGTGTTTGACATGGGCACCCGCGGCTACCGGCCCGCTGATCAGATCCCTGCGCTCTTCGAGGCCCTCTGTGCGTCCTGCGGGATGGATGCCTCCAGCCTGAGAACCCAACGGGACCAGGCCATCGCCTCCATGGGGCAGCACTCGGTGGAGCAGGTGAAAACCTGGATTGATCACCAGGGTGAGGGGGCACCGGACCTCCTGCGGGATGCCCTGGCGAATGTGCGTCGCTCTGATTTCCACTACTCCCGCCTGATGGCCGTTGGTTTGCTCACCCTGTTGGAGGAGGCTGGGGGGTCGGATTCGATGGAACCCCAGGCCCTGCGGCAGTTCGCCCAGGACACGGCGGCATCGATGGGGCTCCTCAAGGACCGGGTGGATAAGGATCTGGCCCTCTACGCCAACAACCTGGAAAAGCTGGCCCAGGCCGTGGAGCTGATGGAGGAGACGGTGGCGGCCGATCGCCGGCGCAAGGAGCGGCGGCTTACGGCTGAAGCACCAGAGACCCCTCCAGCTGGCTGAGGGGGGCTGCTTTCCCAGCCCCGGGGAACGGACGGGCGTTCACCCACAGGGATGAACTGCGCTTCACCACCTCCGGCAGGTCGGGTGGGAGCAGGCCAAGGTCGGCCAGGGCCCGGGGACGGGCCTGCAGCTGCAGGCTGCCCCGCTCCCCTTGGGCTGGTGCCTGGAGGGGATTCAGCTGGGAGGGTTGGGGTCCAAGGAAGAGGGTGAGCTGCCGCTGGCCGGGGTGCCAGATCCAACCCCCCAGGCCCACCCCATCCTTGCGTTGCCACAACTGGATGGGTTGCGGCACTTTGGGGCTGGGGGCACGGCTGGGGCTGGGGAGAGGGCTCGGGCTGGGGAGAGGGCTCGGGCTCAGGCCATCTTTTTGGAGGCGATCGGCCAGGCGCTGCAGGCCTGCCTGCCAGGGGGCCTGCTGGTTGCCCACGGCCACCGTGAGTTCCAGGGACGCTTGAAAGGCCCGATCCGGACGGGGCCGCAAGATCAAACGAAAGGGGGTTTGCCGCAGGAGTTGGAGCTGTTCGGGGCCCAATCCATAGCGCTCCGCCAGGGGTTGGCGGATCAGTTCCCGGGCGAGGAGGCCCGAGATCAACTGGTCGAGGGAATCCCCATGCACATCCAGCAGCACATCCTTGGCCAAGGGGGCCAACTGGGGTGGGTTTGGGGTGCCAAATCCTCCCTGGGGCAGTTGGAGCACCATCCCCTCCACCGAGGCGGCTTCCCCAGTCCAAGCCAAGCCCTGACCTTCGATGCTCAGGCTGAGGCAGCCCTCCTGGAAATCTTGGAGGAGGGGTGCTAAGGGCCCAAGGAGCACACCCAATCCGGTGGGCCGCCAAAACACCGCCTGTTCCTGTTCCAATCGGGGCAGGCAGCGCTGCCGCAGCCCCTTGGAGCGGAGCACCTGGGGTTGGAGTCGATCGATCAGCACCTGCCGGGAGAGGGGATCCGGGGAAAGGATCACCAGGTCTCCCACCTGGATGGGGGGAACGGGCAAGGTGCGAAACAGGGCCGCCGGCAAACCGCGGGAGGAGAGGGCCAGGAAGGGTTGGCCATTGGAATGGTCATCCCAGAACTGCCACCAGGAACGGGTTTGAAAACGCCAGAGCTTGGTGGCGGAGTCCGCCCCGAGACGGTCTTGCCAGAGTTGGGGAACGGGCCGTTCCGGGGTGGGGCGAAAGCTTTGCAGGAGGCTCACATTGGCCATGAGCTTTTCGAGCCCGATGGCCTGGGGCCGTGGCATGCGGCTCAGCAGGAGGGAGGGCACCAGCAGCAATGCCAAGGTCGTGAGCAGGGTGAGGCCCAGGGGCAAGCGGGGAATCCTTGGATCGACCTTCATCCGTGCGGCGAATCAGCAGCTTGCGGCTGGAGCACCGTAAAGGGTGGTGCGCTGGCGAACAGGGCGGTGTTTGCCGCGGGCGGCCTGCTCAAGGGCGGCCACGCTTTGGCGCGTGCCCCCGGCCGCTCCGGCCATGGTGCTGATGTGTTCCTCCATCAGGGTGCCCCCCAGGTCATCGCAGCCCCAGTTGAGGGCTTCCGCGGCCACGGGCAAGGTGAGTTTCACCCAGCTGGATTGGTGGTGGCGGATCCAGGGGCCCAGCAGGAGGCGGGCCTGGGCGGTGAGGAGGAGCATGGCTTGGGGATCGGGTTGATCCCGGCCCACCCGCGCGCGAAGGGGCGCCGGTGCGGACGCCCCCACGAAGGGAAGGAGGATGAATTCGGTGAAGCCCGTTTGGCCCTCCAGCCGGGCCTGCCGTTGCAGGGCGGCCAGGGTGCAGAGGTGGGCCAGTTGTTCCCTGGGGGTTTCCACATGGCCGGCCAGGAGGGTGCTGGTGGTGGGCAGGCCGGCTTGATGCACCTGGCGGATCACGGCCACCCAGGCGCGGGCGGAGAGTTTCTCCGGGCAAATCAATTGCCTCACCCTTGGGCAGAGCACCTCAGCTGCCGTGCCCGGCACCGAACCCAGCCCTGCCCGCTTCAAGGTCTCGATCACCACGGAGAGGGGCAGCTGGTCCTGTTGGGCGAGAAACAGCAGTTCCTGGGGGGAAAAGCCGTGGAGATGGAGGTGGGGGGCGGCTTCCTTGAGGTCGAGCAGCAGGGCAACGGCATGGTGGAGGTGGCTGCCGTTTTGGGTGGCCTCCGGATCCAGGCCCGCCTGCAGGCAGATCTCCGTGGCGCCAAGGGCCTGGGCTTCCGCCGCCCGTTCCTTCAGTTCGGAGCGCTCCAGCCGAAAGGCCCCGTCCTCTCCAGCGGAGCGCCGGTAGGCGCAGAAGCCGCACCGCAACACGCAATGGTTGGTGGGGTTCAGGTTGCGGTTCACCACGTAGCTCACGATGTCGCCCACCAGCTCCCCTCTGAGCTGATCAGCGGCCTCTCGCACCAAGCTGCGGTCCCGGGGGCTCCAGCGGCGCTCCATCAGGGAGACGCCAAGGGGGAGGAGGCGATCGAAGGGAATGGGGGCGCTGGGATCGGCCCCCGTGTGCCGCTGGAGATCCAACAGTTGCTCCAGCACCACCTCCAGGGGGAGGGCTGGAGCCGGGGGCTCACCGGCTGGAGGGGCCACCAGCAACG
>JAYKHG010000123.1:0-9865 GCA_035284825.1 Cyanobacteriota bacterium | reverse complement strand
CTTACTTCATCACCGGATTGAAGGGGGGTGGCTTCGTTGACGAGAAAACGAATGTCTTCACCATTTAAATAGAAGTTCAAAAATCTTCTGATTTTGCCGTTCTCATCACAAAGTCTTTCGCGAATGCCTGGGAATGCCGCATCTAAGGCATAGATCAAATCAGAAACATTCTCCGCTTCCACGCTGACGCTTGCTTGATCACTCGTGTACTTCTGGAGAGGAGTGGGGAATAGAACCTGGACTGCCATGGTGGGTTGAAAATCAGCTGAAGATGGAGGGGGTTCGCACCGCTTGGGCCTGCTCCCAGGCGGAACGGAAGCTGGCGAGTTGGGGCTCGATGGTGAAGGGTTGGCCAATGGAAGAAGCGATGGCTTCAGTTGTTTTGAGTCCATTGCCCGTGATGTAGGCCACGGTCGTTTCAGCAGGGTCGATACGGCCCTGTTCAACCAACTTTTTCAGCACCGCAATGGTGGTTCCGCCAGCCGTTTCCGTGAACACCCCCTCAGTTTCAGCGAGCAATTTGATCCCCTCGATGATCTCATTGTCGGAAACAGCAGCGATCGTGCCGCCGGTGCGCTTGGCGATATCAATGGCATACGGCCCATCTGCCGGATTGCCAATGGCAATGGATTTGGCAATGGTGTGGGGTTTCACAGGCTTGATGAAATCCCTTCCCTCAGCGAAGGCCTGGGCAATTGGAGAACATCCCTCCGCCTGGGCGCCGCTGAAGCGCACGGGTTTCTCCTCCACAAGACCCACCTGCACAAACTCCTGGAAACCCTTGCAGATTTTCGTAAACAACGAGCCTGAGGCCAAGGGGGCAACAATATGGTCAGGAAGCTGCCAACCCAGCTGCTCCACCACCTCATAGGCCAGGGTTTTGGATCCTTCGGAGTAATAGGGACGCAGGTTGATATTGACGAATCCCCAGCCATAGGTGTTCGCGACCTCGGAGCAGAGGCGATTCACCTGGTCGTAATTCCCCTTCACCGCCATGAGGGTGGGGTTGTACACCAAGGTGCCCAGGATCTTGCCGGATTCCAGATCGGAAGGGATGAACACACAGCACTCCAATCCCGCATGGGCGGCAATGGCTGCCGTTGAGTTGGCGAGATTGCCCGTGCTGGCACAACTCACGGTGGTGAAGCCCAACTCCCTGGCTCGGCTCAGGGCAACAGAAACCACCCGGTCCTTGAAAGACAGGGTGGGCATGTTGACCCCATCATTCTTGATGTAAAGCGACCGCAAGCCCAGCAACTTAGCCAGTCGGTTGGCTTTCAAGAGGGGGGTGACGCCGGTGCCGACATCAATGGGATCGGCCGACACGGGGAGAAAATCCCGATAGCGCCAGATCGAGTTGGGGCCTGCCTCGATGGTGGCACGACTGACACGGGCACGGATCGCCCCATAGTCGTACATCACCTCCAGAGGCCCGAAACACACGTCCTCACAGACGTGTCTAGGGCCGGCGTCATATAGCTGGCCGCACTCCTTGCAGCGCAGACCCGTGAAGGTGGGGCCGCTCAGGGTGGTTGGGGTCAGGCTGACGGTCACGTAGTCGCCCAGGGCTGGTTGAACGCTAACAGCACCGACCGATCCCTCCTTTTAAACCCGACTTCAATGATCGGATATTTATTTTCCTCGGGCGCCGATCCAGCGTTTCTCTCCCGCGCCCCCCTCTGCTCTTCTCTGCCTACGCTCCTTGGGTGGCACCCTCTGATCCCAAACCAAACCCCAAAAGGGACGTCCTTCCCTTGGTTGTGCTCTTTGCCCTGGCCCTCATCGGAGGGACCTGGCTTTGGAGCCGACTGGTGGTGGAGTGGCAGTGGTTTGCTCAATTTTCCTTCCAGTCCGTTTGGCTCAAACGCTTATGGATCCAACTGCTGGCGTTCGCTGGCGTGCTGGGCATCGGCCTGTTGTTGCAATTGAAGCAACTGGAGCGGTGTTGGCGCCTCCGCGAGAACCAAAGTCTCAGACAACTCCCCCCCCGTCCCATCCTGCGGCTGGAAAACAGCACCCTGGTGCTCACCCTGGTGGGGCTGATGGTCCTTTTGATTGGGGGGTTGGGCTATCTGCTCATCCAAGCCAAGGGACTCATTGCCGCTCCCTTCAGTGGGGAGGTGATCACAGGCCTTTCCGTGCTGAAGGATTTGCCCCATCTGGCGCTTCTGGCCTTGATGGCGCTGCTGATCCCGCCTTTGCTGGCCTGGCCCCTCACCAGCTTGAAGATCATCCTGAGCGCCGCCCTGGCCGCCTCCGCCACGGCTCTGGCCCGGGGCTGGAGCCTCTGGTTACCGGCCCTTTTGGCGACGCCATTTGGTGAGGCGGATCCCCTCACCGGGCTGGATCTCTCCTTCACGGTGTTGCGCCTGCCGGCCATCCATCTCCTCTTGAGCGTGGTGATCGCTCAGATCGCGGTGGGCTTCGCGGCTTGCCTCCTGCTCACCTTGAGCGAAGGCACCAGCCTGTCCGATTTGTCTTTCCCAGGTCTGTCGCGCCAGCAGAAAGAAGTGTTGCAACCCCAACTGGCCCTGCTGGCGCTTGTGGGGGGACTGAGCAGCGCCCTGGCGCCCTTCGACTTGATGGTGGAGGGGAGTGGGGTGGCTGCCGGAGCGGGTTGGGTGGATCTCCATGTGCGCCTGCCGCTGCGGCTGCTCCTTGCGCTGCTGCTCTTCCTGACGGCCGCGAGTTTGGTGGTCCCCGTCACGGAGAGATGGTTGCGCAGGGGGGTGTTGATTCCCCTCTCGATCACGAGCCTCACCATTCCCCTCAGCGAATGGGTGCTGACTCCTCTCGCACAGCGCTTTCTGGTGCAACCTCGGGAATTGCGCTTGGAAGCACCCTATCTTCAACGCAGCATCAGGGCGACCCGAAAGGCCTTTGGCCTGGAGCGGGTGCGCAGCCTCACCCTGGAGCCCCGCCAAAAGGTCAGCGCGGCCGACCTGGCTTCCTCCCCGGGCACCCTCGACAACATTCGCCTATGGGATAGCCAACCCCTGATTGCAGCCAACCGCCAACTGCAACAACTCAGGCTCTACTACACCTTCTCCACCGCGGCCGTCGATCGCTATCCCCTTCAGGGCCTCTCCCCAGGAGATACGAGCCAACAGGTGCTCATTGCGGCCCGGGAACTGGACAGCCAAGCTCTGCCGAAGGGATCGCGCACCTGGCTGAACAAGCATTTGGTGTTCACCCATGGCCATGGCTTCACTGTGTCGCCGGTCAACGCGGCTGGAACGGACGGACTGCCTTTGTATTTTGTGAAGGATTTGGGCCGTGGCGCGAGGGTACAGGGGATTCCCCAGCTCGGCATCAGTGATGAGGAGGCGATGAAGGCTCTGCCGATCGGCCGCCCAAGCCTCTATTTCTCTTCAGGCCCTACTCCCTATGCCCTTGCCCCCACCCGAGTCAAGGAGTTTTCCTACCCGGAGGGAGATCTCAATGTTTATACACATTACGACGGAACTGTTGGCATCTCCCTGGCCCAGGGCTGGCAAAAGCTAGCGGCTGCCATCTACCTTTACGAACCTCGCATTCTGTTCACCGGATCCATCACACCCCGCTCCCTCCTGTTGCTCCGCAGACAGGTGAATAAGCGGCTTGAGGCCCTTGCCCCCTTCCTCAGTTTTGAGAGCCAACCCTATCTGGTGACCACGCGAGTTTCGGGGGATGGAGGATATCGACCTGAGCAGCACCAATACTGGCTTTTGGATGGCTTCACGAAGAGCCGCTCCTATCCCTACAGCGATCCGAATCCTAAAGGCTTGCGGTACTTCCGTAACCCTGTCAAAGCCGTTGTTGATGCCCACGACGGCCGGCTTTGGCTGTATGTGACCGAGAAGAATGATCCCGTGTTGCGAACTTGGATCAAAGCCTTCCCCGAACTCTTCCAGCCCCTGGAGGCAATGCCCAAGAGCCTGCAGCAGCATATTCGGGTTCCCCAAAGTCAATTTGATATTCAATCTGAGCGGCTATTGCGTTATCACGTCACAGATGTGCGTACTTTTTATAACGGTGATGACGTCTGGAGTGTGCCATTGGAAATTTATGGGAACCAGACCACTCCTGTGCAGCCTTACTACGTGACCATGGAATTGCCCGGTGAGAGCCAATCAGAGTTTGTGATGCTCTTGCCATTCACGCCCCTGCGGCGCAGCAATCTTGTGGGCTGGTTGGCGGCGAGAAATGATCCACCCAACTATGGAGAACTCCTTCTCGTGCGCTTCCCACAACAAAGGCTGCTTCTTGGTCCCCAACAGGTTTCAGCCCTGACGGACCAAGATCCAACCATCAGCCTGCAATTCGGCCTCTGGAACCGAATGGGTTCACGGTTATTTCGGGGCAACATGCTTGTGCTGCCAATTGGAAAGGGCTTGCTTTATGTTGAGCCAATCTACCTCGAATCCTCAAACAACAACTTGCCCACACTTGTACGTGTAGTTGTCTCAGATGGTCGAAAGTTTGTGATGGAAAGGGATTTGCGCACGGCACTATCTAAATTGGTGGGTACCACTGAGATCCGCCCGGGTGTGGTGTCCGCCACCGAAGACCTGCTCCGAGCTGGCGACGCAGGCTCCACTCCCCTGCCCTGAGTGAGCAAAAAAAACTCCCCCGATGGAGGGAGTTTTGGAAACGGGTGTCAGCCCGAAGCTGGAGGTCAATCCATCAAGCTGCCACAGCTGTTTTGGGATCCAGGGCTCCCTTGGCGTAGAGGGTGGCGTAGTAGTTGATGTCGCGCTGCTTGATCTTGCTGGCGTTGCCGGCGCACCAGAACTGCTGGTAACGATCCAGGCAGACCTGCTTCATGTAGGCCCGGGCGGGCTTGTTGAAATGGCGGGGATCAAAATTGGCGGGGTCCTTGAAGGCCGCTTCCCGCACGGCAGCAGTGAAGGCCAGGCGGTTGTCGGTATCGATGTTCACCTTGCGCACCCCATTGCGAATCCCTTCCTGGATTTCCTCCACGGGCACGCCATAGGTTTCGGGGATAGCCCCGCCATACTTGTTGATCATGTCCAACCATTCCTGGGGCACGGAGGAGGACCCGTGCATCACAAGGTGGGTATTCGGAATGGCTTTGTGGATCTCAGCGATGCGGCTGATGGCCAGCACTTCACCGGTGGGCTTGCGGGTGAATTTGTAAGCGCCATGGCTGGTGCCAATGGCGATCGCCAGGGCATCCACCTTGGTCTTGGCGACGAAATCGGCCGCCTCGGCAGGATCGGTGAGCAGCTGGCTGTGGTCGAGCTTGCCCTCGAATCCGTGACCGTCCTCGGCCTCTCCCTGGCCGGTTTCCAGGGAGCCCAGGCATCCCAGCTCACCCTCCACGCTCACGCCGATGGCATGGGCCACATCCACCACTTCTTTGGTGACGGCCACGTTGTACTCGTAACTTGCGGGCGTCTTGGCGTCGGCCTCAAGGGAGCCATCCATCATCACGGAGGTGAAGCCATTGGCGGCAGCGCCGTAGCAGGTGGCGGGGCTGTTGCCATGGTCCTGGTGCATCACCACAGGAATATCGGGGTAGGTCTCCACCGCAGCCAGGATCAGGTGCCGGAGGAAGGCCTCCCCGGCATACTGGCGAGCCCCACGGGAGGCCTGGAGGATGACGGGACTATCGGTTTCGTAGGCCGCCTCCATGATCGACTGCACCTGCTCCAGGTTGTTGACATTGAAGGCCGGGATGCCATAGCCGTTTTCGGCGGCGTGATCGAGCAGCAACCGAAGCGGTACGAGCGCCATGGGGAAAACCTCGTGTGATGGAAATGCGTCGGCGGCAGATGAACCGCCGTGACTGGCCGGGAGTCTAGGGGATGCTCCATCCAGCCCCTTCGCCGCTCCGCACAAAAAACCCCGCCCCAGGGGGCGAGGTTTGGATGGGCTCGCAAGGAGCCTGGGCCGTACGCGGACAGCCGTTGATCAGTCGACCAACTGTTCGCGGCGCAGGGCCGAAACGAGATAGTCGTGCTCCCGGGCGGCGCGACGGGCCTCTTCGGCCTGACGAGCCAGCTGGCGGGCTGTGGTGATGGACATGGAAGTGCCTCCTTGGTGATCTGCCGGAGATCCAGCAGGTGGATGGCGCGTTGCTTCAGGGGGAGCAAGCCCCCCTACTTCCGCCGGTCCAACCCGTGGCGACCACGGGAAGAACCGGTCAACGATGGAAAAACAGTAGCAACCGCTACCGAACATGTCATGTGTTCCTGGGTTCGGTTCGCCGTCTTTGCCACAACAGTGCTCTCCTGCGTTTTGTGGCCCCCTGCGCCGGAAGGGGTCAGAGGCGGATCGGGAGGGGAGATCTTTGATGGGCAGCGTCACAAACCCGCTGGCTGGCCACGGCCTCCGCCAGGCCAGGCACCATGGGGCGGCCCTGGCGCATGGCCCTCTCCCACCAGCCCAACAGCCGAGCCACTGGGGCAATGCGGCCGTCCTCCCAGGTGCGGAGGAACGCCAGCTCAGGAGCGGGGGTGAGCTGGCGCAGATGTTGCGCCCCTGGCTCCCCACACCACAGCTGGAATCCATGCACGTAATCCGTCTGCCGGCTGGAGCCCAGCACAAGGGTGGCCTCGCTGCCATACACCTCCAGCCAGCAGCCGCGGCCGTGGCGGGCCACCGAGGCCAGGGTGACCTGGGCGGGCAGCGGTCGACCAGCAGGCGTCTCCAACTCCAGCTGCAGCAAGGCGATGTCTTCCGCATCCACCGCCGCCAGGCGCCCTTCCCCCGGCAGGGGACGCTCACGAATCGCAGTGCTCAATGAGGCCTGCACAGCCCGGGTGGGGCCCATCAGCCAATGGAGCATGTCGAACGCATGGGTGCCCAAAGCTCCAAGCACTCCCCCCCCGGCAGCGGCCTGGGAATACCAGCTCCAGGGACGGGAGGGGTCGGCTCGACTGCTCATCAACCAGTCGAGCTTGACCAACCAAGGGGTTCCGACAGCCCCCTGGCTCAGCAGCTGGGCCACCTGTTGAAACAGGGGCACGGCTCGATATTCGAAGTCAACGGCCACCGTCAGCCGCCGTTGCAGGGCCAGCCGTTGCAGATCTGCCGCATCCTTGGCCGAGAGGGTGACAGGCTTTTCCAGCAAGAGATGCTTGCCAGCCTCCAGGGCTGCCTGGGCCAAGGCCAGCCTTGGCCCAGGGGGTGTCGCCAGCACCAGGGCATCAATGGTGGGATCCGCTAAGAGGGCCTCAAACGAGGGAGCACCAGGAAGATCCACGGCCGCACAGGCCGCCTCAAGGCGTTCTCGGCTGGGATGCCATAGGACCACCGGCTCCAACCCTTCACAGGCCCGGAGCGCCGGCACGTGCACCTGGACGCCAAACCCCAAACCCACCACAGCCACCCGAAAGGGCTGGTCGGAGGAGGATGCCATCAGCTGGCCTCTGCGATGGGGGATTTTGCGAACAATGGGGCCCCGGCCCCACAGGCCGCCCTCAGGACTTCCGTGCTCAAATCATCTCCGGCAGCGGTCTGCCATTCCGCCCGGAACTGGGGAAATCCGTTGATGGAGATGTCCCGGAAGAGCTCTTGGCCGCAATCCAGCTCCATCACATACAGCGTGCTGGGGGCTGGTCGGCCAGGAGTGTTATCAGCCTCCGTCTGGGCCCCGGGGCCCGACGGTTGGAAACGACTGAGCACGGTGAGGGCACCGTTGCGGGAGAGGCGCAAACTTCCCCCGTCCCACCACTGCCGGCCTTCAGGGGTGGGGGGCACTTCATTCCAGCTCACGGGACCCGCCGAGGCGGGGGGAGGAGCCAGGAACCAAAACAGCAAAGGCAAACTGCAAAGAAATGCCAGCACGGTGGTCCACCTGTCTTGGATCCTCATGCCGTGACAGGCCGACCAACGGGCCTTGGATGGTGGAGTCGCATCAGATTGGCAAGGGTGCTGCGCATTTCGGTGCGCGGCACGATCAGATCAACAAACCCATGGTCCCGGAGGTATTCCGCCGTCTGAAAACCTTCCGGTAGTTTTTCACGGAGGGTCTGTTCAATCACCCGGCGTCCCGCAAAACCGATCAGCGCCTTGGGCTCAGCCAAAATGAGGTCACCAAGCATGGCAAAGCTGGCCGTCACGCCACCGGTGGTGGGGTGGGTCAGCAGGGGGAGATAGAGCAAGCCCGCACGGCGGTGCCTCTCAAGGGCCCCGGAGATTTTTGCCATTTGCATCAGGCTGAGCATGCCTTCCTGCATGCGTGCTCCCCCAGAAGCGCACACCACCACCAATGGCACCCGACGGGCCGTGGCCTCCTCCACCAGGCGGGTGAGTTTTTCGCCGACGACGGACCCCATGGACCCCCCCATGAAACGAAAGTCCATGACACCCAGGGCCATTGGCAACCCCTCCAGACGACAGAGCCCTGTCACAACGGCATCTTTCAGGCCCGTGGCCTGCTGGGCATCCCGAAGGCGATCGGCGTAGTGGCGACGATCCTTGAAGCCCAGTGGATCCACGGGAGCCAGATCCGCATCCAGGGCCTCAAAGGTTCCCGGGTCCACCAACAGCCTGAGTCGCTCATGGCTGTCGATGCGATGGTGGTACGCACAGCCTTTGCAAACACTGGCATTGGCCAGCAGGTCTTTGCGATACATCACCAAACCGCAGCGTGGACATTTGCTCCAAAGCCCATCGCTGTCATCCAGCTCCTGTTTTTGATTGCTGAGGGCAACAGGGAGGTTTTTGCGGCGGTCAGCAAACCAGTCGAACAGCGACATTGGGCGATGGGGGGGCGTTGGCAGGCGTGGCGCAAAAGGGGAAGGACGACCTGGTCGGTTGACGGATCATCTGCCCTTCAAAAGCAGAGCCCCATTAAAAAACGACCCAGGTCCACCTGCCCAGCCCCAAGGGGGACGTTCAGGATCCCATCCACCAGCTCTGCCAAGGGGACACCCCTGTCCACCAAAGCAATCCACCCCCCAAAGCCAGAAAAGGCACGAACGGGATGGGTTGATGTCGCTGCAATCCACCGGAGAGAAGTCCCAGCGCCCCAAAAAGAGCCGCCGACAACACGGCCACCATCACCGCCAGGGCCAATCCCAGCGGACCCAGCCAAGCCCCAAGCAGGGCTGCCACCTTGCCATCTCCCGACCCAAGGGCTGGGCGGCCCATGCAGCGGGCCGCCAGGGCCGCCAGGGCCTCAAAGCCCAAAAGGCCCAAGGCGGCCGCCACCAGATGGGAGGCCAAAAGGCTTCGCGCCAGAGCAGGCGCCTGCTGCCAGCCCACCCAGACTGTCAACAGCCATCCTGCCACCACACCCCAACGGGTCAGAGGCTCCGGAATCCAAAGTTGATCCCCATCCACTAGGGCCAAAAGCAACAGCAGGCTTCCAAAGATCCAACCCGCCAACCACACAAGGGCGGGGAGTGGGCTTGGTCCCATGGCATCGGGCCGAGCAAGGAGCAAGAGCACCCATACCCCGCTGCAGAGGGCTTCCACGGCGGGATAGCGGAGACTAATCGGAGCCTGGCAGTGTCGACAGCGACCGCGGAGGACCATCCAGGACAGCAAGGGAATGTTCTCAAACCAGGCCAAAAATGTGCCGCAACGGGGACAGTGGCTTGGGGGCCAGAGCACCGATTCCTCGCGCGGCAGACGCCAAACAACAACGTTGAGAAAGCTCCCGAAGCATGCCCCAAGGAGTGCCGTCAACATCCCAAGTTCTGCTTGGGGCCAATGGATCGGCAACCGGGGAGCAATCAACAGGGACTCAGGCGATGTGCTGCTTCTCCTCAATCATGCGATGGATGATGGGGGTGAGAATCAATTCCATCGCGAAACCCATCTTGCCACCATTCACAACAATACTTGTGGGGCTGGACATGAAAGAATCATGGATCATGTCGAGCAGATAGGTGAAGTCGATGCCCCACTT
>JAYKHG010000122.1:0-5674 GCA_035284825.1 Cyanobacteriota bacterium | reverse complement strand
ATATTGCGAGTATCGCCGGCAACCCAACTCCGTTTGGAGCAGCGTGCACGGCAATGTTGGCGGCATCACAAGTGGGGCGAAAGGAACAGATCACCGACACACACTCCTGGCGCGCCAACGCAGCAATTTTCTCTACACCCCGCAATTTCATCTACGCCCCAATCAGACTGTTACGTTATTTTTTCTCAACCCCTGCCTCCATGGCGCATCCATCTCAATCTTTCTCACTGGTGTGGATGATCACCGTCCCAGCTCAGCTCATCTCCAGACCCTTCATATCCCTTCGCTAGGGGTGCGACATTTCATCATCGACGGGCAAGAGGGCTATCTCAGCTGCCTGTCTCGCATGCCAATGTGCCGCCCAGTCGTGTTCGTGGAAGAGGCCGGAATGGGTCACCACTTTGATGTCTTTCACACCTAATCGGGGTCGTAATGCTAGCGAAACACCGTTTTTGGATCGCTGCAGCATTGTTTGCAGCCATCGGCCTGATCATCCAATGGTGGCGACAACATTCGCTCACCGCTTCCTATGACCAGGGCATCTTTACCCAAGTGCTCTGGAGCGGACTGCACGGACATCCCTTTGAGAGCACCCTGTCCTCCCAGCTCTCCACCAACGTGATCCACGGGGGGGAGGTTCCCTCGCTGGGCTACCGGCGTCTCGGCCAGCACTTCACCCCCCTGCTGGCCCTGTGGATTCCTCTGGTGGGCTACGGGGGTGCTGGAGCCCTTGGGATGATCCAGGTGCTGCTGCTCACCGCCGCCGGGGTCGCCCTTCACCAGCTGGCACGCCTCAAGCTGGCGGAGAATCTGGCGGCGATGGTGGCCATCAGTTTTTTTGGCGCCAACGCGGTGATTGGGCCCACCTGGGGCAACTTCACCGATCTTTGCCAGCTTCCCCTGCTGGTGTTTCTCCTGCTGATCGCCCTGGAGAGGGGCCCAGGATGGCTGGGTTTGATGGCAGCACTCCTCATCCCCCTAGTAAGAGAAGACACGGGGGTGGTGTTGGCAGGCATTGGCCTTTGGCTCCTGCTCAGGAGGCGACACCGCTGGCGCGTTGCCCTAGCCCTCATCCTCTGGGGTGGGGCCTGGGTGGTCCTGGTGACCAACGTGCTGATGCCACTCTTCAGTGAAGACAATTCCCGCCGTTTCATGGTGGAAAATTTCGGTCAATACATCGGTCAACAGGAGAAAGCCTCCAGCCTGCAGGTGCTCCGCGCCAGTTTGAGCCAACCCCTGCTGCTCCTCAGGGAACTGGTCAGCCCTCCGGATCAAACCCTCCGTTATCTCCTGGGGCAGGCCCTGCCCCTGATGTTTGTCCCTCTCCTCTCCATCGACAGCTGGCTGCTGATGGGTCTCCCTTTGCTGGGACTCCTGCTGGCCCAGGGCAGCAACAACCCCCTCTCCATCAACATCCGCTACACCTTTCTCATTGTGCCCGGCTTGTTTGCAGGAGCGGCCCTTTGGTGGAGCAGCCGCAGCCACCTCTTCGCCCAACGACGACTGCGGGCCTTCTGGGTCGGCTGCCTTGCCCTCTCTCTCCTATTCACCGTCACCAGCAACCCCAACCGATCCCTGTCCTGGTTGGTGCCAGACAGCATCAGCCCCCGGGTGCATGTGCCCCTCCAGGCCCAATGGAGACATGCCACCGAAGCCCGCAAAGCCCTGGAGATCATCCCCCCCCAGGCCACCGTGGCGGCCACCACCCATCTGGTGCCAAGGTTGGCCCAGCGGGAGGTGCTGGTTCGCTTTCCCTGGTCCATCACCTACAGGGATCGGCAGGGGGACATCCGGGCGGTGGATTGGGTGGCCGCCGATCTGGGCAGGCTCCAGCGCTATGCCCCTGCCTTCAAGGAAGACGGGGGCATCTTGAAAGATGCCATCCAGCGGCTGGAGGCCATGGGTTCCACCTATGGCATTCAGGAGCTCAGAGATGGGGTGGTGATCCTCCAAAGGGGGGCAAAGGATCGACCAGGAACCAGGGACAACTTGGAGGAGCTGCTCAGATCATCGAGTGGGGCTGAACACAGCGGTCAAAGTCCTCACCACTGATGCACCCCGACAAGACGGCGCTGTCCCGGAGGCTGAGGCCCTCCTGATGGGCCCGGCGGGCAATGGCACAGGCCTGGTCGTAGCCAAGGACGGGGGTGAGCGCCGTCACCAACATCAAACTCTGCTCCAAATGGTGGGCAATTCGCGCCTTATCCGCCTGGAGTCCTTCGATGCAATGGTTCCGGAGTCCCTGGCAGGCACCGCTGAGCAGCTCAATGCTGCTCAGGCAATTCAGGGCAATCAGGGGCTTGAAAACGTTGAGTTCAAAGTTGCCCTGGCTGGAGGCCATCTGCACGGCGGTGTTATTGCCCAGCACCTGCACCGCCACCATGGTGACCATCTCACACTGGGTTGGATTGACCTTTCCGGGCATGATGCTGGATCCAGGTTCATTCGCAGGAAGGATCAGCTCCCCAAGACCGCAGCGGGGACCACTGGCCAACCAGCGAATGTCGTTGGCGATCTTCATCAAACTGCCGGCCAAAACCGCCATGGCCCCATGGGTGGCAGCCAGGGCTTCATGGCCCGCAAGGGCCTGAAATTTGTTCGTGGCGGCGGAAAAAGCGAGCCCAAGGCGATCGGAAAGCCTGGCCGCAACGGCTTCACCGAATCCCGGGGGGGCATTCAGGCCGGTCCCCACCGCCGTGCCCCCAATGGCCAGGGCCCGCAGGGCTGGAAGCGTGGCCCGCAGGCCATGCAGAGCGAGGTCCAGCTGGGCCTGGTACCCCCCAAATTCCTGCCCAAGGGTTAAGGGCACCGCATCTTGCAGATGGGTGCGACCAATCTTGACCAATCCCGCAAAGGTTTGTGCCTTGGTCGCCAGGGAGGCAATCAAGGCTTCCAGCGCTGGTAACAGCTTCCTCTCCAAGGCGATGGAGGTCGCAAGGTGCATCGCGGTTGGAAAGGTGTCATTGCTCGATTGGCTCAAATTCACATGGTCGTTGGGGTGGACAGGGCTTTTGCTGCCAAGGGCCCCACCCATCGCCTCAATGGACCGGTTAGCGATCACCTCGTTGACATTCATGTTGGTCTGGGTGCCCGAACCGGTCTGCCAGACCTTGAGTGGAAACTCTGGATCCAAGGCGCCACTGGCCACCTCTTCAGCCGCAGCCACAATCACGGAAGCCAGGGCTGGATCCAGCCTCCCAACGGCGGCATTCACTTCGGCACAGGCCGCTTTGAGATGGCCAAAGGCGTGCACGATGGCCAGAGGCATTTTCTCTCCAAAAGGAAAGAGCTGGAGCGAGCGCTGGGTTTGGGCTCCCCAGTAGTGGTGGGCGGGAACCTCGACGGGTCCGAGGCTGTCGGTTTCCACCCGAGTTGGCTGGCCCTGCTCAACCACGGGGAGAAGGGGCCGGGGCGACCGACTGCCAACCATCGTTGAGCTCGTTAAAGCTGGCCACCCTCCGCTCAGAACTGGAAGGGGGAAGGGGCAAACCGGTGGCCCGGCTTAAGGCCCCATGAATCGCGTCGATCTCCACCTGGCCTGAGGCTTCAAACTGCACCTGGCCCCCCTGTCCGAGAACCACGACCTGGGGGATGACCCCCCTCCAGTAGTGGAGCGGATCCGACGGCCCCTCGTCCCTCCGCCCCTGAAGTGGATCGGTCACCAAGGGCAGAAGCTCAATGCTGTTTCCCCACACCCGCTGCAACTCGGAGACCACCCCCGCGAAGCGTTTGCTGACCGCACTGTCGTCGAGGTAGTACACCAGCACCGTCACACGATGGTCTGAGAGGGCCTCAGCAAGGGTGAGCCGGGGGGGCACCAACGACCCATTCCCCGCGTAAAGGGCAAAAATATTGCCGTCGTACCGATCGTTGTCCAAACTGGCCTGTGCCCCCAAGGGCCAGCCGAGCAGGACCACCAGCAGAAGTGAAAAAAGGGTGGAAAGGAGAGACAAGGACGAAGAGCTTTGCTCCACAGATAAAGGATTATGGGGGTCAACGGCCCAGGCCCTTTCCCATCCCCTGGGCAATCCCACGCCCCACCAATCCAATCGCCCTCCCCACCACCCGGGTCAGAAACAGCACAAAGAGGTTGCCGAGGGACCGCACCAGCTGTTGCACCTGGGGTGCCAAGGCATCGCGCACCTCCAGCACCAGTGTGACGAACTGCTGGGGCCAGCTCAGACGCTTGAGCTCACCGTCGCGTGGTTCAGTGAGATCCAGCAGGGAGATCTCACCTTCTTTCAAGCAAAAGAGTGGACGGCGGCTTTCATAGAGCTGAATCGGTCGTTCCACCCAGGTGAGCCAGCGCTCTTGCGCATTGAGCTGATTTCGCAGCCGCTCAAGATTGCGGGTGGGCAGCAGGTTCTCCCGAAGCAAATAACGGCGCAGCTCCGGCCAATCCGCACTGAGGGCCAAAAGCTGGCCGCTGATTTGCTCAGCGTTTCTTACCAACCAGTTGGCCAGGAGCGTTTCGAGATACAACACGGCCTGGGGCTCATCGGGAGCCCGGAGGCGTCCATCCACCACGAGGGGTCGGGCCTGCAGGACCGCCGCCAGCATGGAGTGGGGATCAGGAAGTTCGGGGTCCTCACCCTGGAGATCGCTCTGGCTCAGCAAGGTCTCAGCCACAGGTTGGAGGGTGCCCTCCCGGGGCAGCTGGACATAGGGACCGGCCATTTGGCGTAGGGCCTGCTGGCGCAGCTGGGGTTGGAGGACCGACCAACGTTGACGAAGGGATTCAGCGTTTTGATCCTCCTGTTGAAGGTTGTCGCGAAGGCTGTCCAACTGCTCCAGCAAGGCCAGGAGTAAATCCCTGCGGCGATCAGCCTGCAACCCATCAATGGCCAGGAGTTGACCACTGAGATTTGCGGGTTCTGAGGCCACAGCCTCCTGGAGGCGTTGCCGCAGGACCTGCCAGATCCCATCGGCGTTGCGTTGGCGCAGGGTGAGGTTCAGCACGGGGGCAATGGCGCCCCCGCGACCAGTCGGGGAAGAGGTGGGGAGCGCCGCTGCACTGGCCCCTTGGCCAGTTCCACCAGGAGCTGTGTCCAATTCCGTGCCCCAGGCCATGGTGATCGGGCCCCACAACCACATCAAGAAAGATCGCGCCACTTCCAGTTCGCGGCACCTTCCCTGGAGCAGCAACTGGAGGAACCAACTGGTGGGAGGGGGATTGAGAAGCCTGTGGCAGACGCGCAATTCGGCATCAATTTGCTGCAGGCCGCTCACCAGAAGCCACTGCCCCAGTCCCATCGGAGCCGGCTCCCGCCAAGGGGAGTCGGCAGAGCCGCCGAGCAGATCCACCACCCGACCCCCTTGCAGCAGGGTGGTGACGGCGTCCCGAACCGTGGCAGCATCAGGGGCCTCCAACAGGCCCTGCAAGGGAAGATCCAACAGGAATTCCCTTGCATAGGCAAGGGTTCCTGAGGACATCAGAAGCAGAGGGGCAGGGTGCCATCGCTCCTGAAGCGATCGCAATTCCTCCAGCAGGGTGTTGGCCGGTGGCAGGGTGGTCAAACTCCAAAGGATGAGCCGCGGGGCGCCCACTAATTGGTCAGGGCCATCCACCAACCGATAGAGGGGAGGATCCTGGGATAACCAACGTTTGAGGCCTTCCTTGGAAAGACCATCTGAAAGGAGGAGGATCTGGGGAAGGCTTTCGCTGGACTGGGGG
>JAYKHG010000121.1:0-5966 GCA_035284825.1 Cyanobacteriota bacterium | reverse complement strand
AGCACCCGGAGAATCTCCGCGCCAATTTGATCCGGGAGGCAGAACACATGGGCATCGTCCTGGGTGAAGCCCCTCACGCGCATCAGGCCGTGCATCACCCCGGGGCGTTCATAGCGATAGACCGTGCCCAACTCCGCCCAGCGGATCGGCAACTCCCGATAGCTCCGCAGGCGGCTGGCATAGGTGAGCACATGGAAGGGGCAGTTCATGGGCTTGATCTGATAGTCCCGCTCATCCACGGCCATGGGGCCAAACATCGACTCGGCATAGAAGTCGAGATGGCCGGAGGTTTTCCAGAGGGTGCGATCCGCCACGTGGGGGGTATAGAGCAGCTCGTAGCCGTCGTCGAAATGGGCCTGGCGCCAAAAATCCTCGATGAGTAGGCGCATCCGGGCGCCCCGGGGGTGCCAAAACACCAGGCCGGCGCCGGCCTCGTCCTCGATGGAGAAGAGATCCAAATCCTTCCCTAGCCGCCGGTGGTCGCGGCGTAGGGCTTCAGCCTTCCGCCGACGGTCTTCTTCCAGCTGCTCCTGGGTTTCCCAGGCGGTGCCATAGATCCGCTGCAATTGGGGATTGGCCTCATCCCCGCGCCAATAGGCCCCGGCAACGCTCTCCAACGCAAAGGCGCGGGGATTGAGCTCGGCGGTGTTGGCCACATGGGGACCGGCACAGAGATCCCACCAGCCCTCGCCCAGGGTGTAGAGGGTGATGGGCTCCTTGAGCCCGGCCAGGATCTCCAGCTTGTAGGGCTCGTTTTGGGCTTCGATGCGCCGCTGGGCCTCATCCCTGCTGACTTCCACCCGCTCCAGTGGAAGCTTCTTGCCAATGATTCGCACCATCTCCTTCTTGATGGCCTTGAGGTCGGCCTCGGTGAAGGGCTCCGGGTGGTCAAAGTCGTAGTAGAAGCCCGTCTCGGTCCAGGGACCGATGGTGACCTTGGCCTTGGGGAACAACGCCTGCACCGCCATGGCCATGACATGGCTCATGGAATGACGGATCCGCAGCAGGGTGGGGCTCTCGCTGGTTTTGGGCAGAAGAATCTCCGTCCCCGAAGCCTCTGCCGGCTGGGACGACGGAACTGGAGGGGCTGCGGGAGAACTGCTCAAAGAACCAACGACCAAGGCGTTCCACAAGGATCAATCCTAGGGAGCTCCGGCAAGGGGGGCCCAGGCGCGGCAATCCGACTCTGTCCCAAAACCTCCGCCGGGCAGACAATCAACAGATTCCATGCCGCATCGGCCCATCGTGAGCCGCTCCCGCCCCCCTGACGCCCCTGGAGCCCTGCTCCGGGTCATTGGGGAGGAACCCCGGAGCTTGGCGCTGAGCTATGGGCTCTGGTGCCTCTCCCTTGTGGGCATTTGTGGCATCCATCGCATCTACAACCGCAAACCCGTCTCTGGCCTGGTTTGGCTATTTACCTTCGGGTTGTGCGGCATCGGACAACTGGTGGATTTGCTCCTCATCCCGGGGATGGTGGAGGGGGTGAACCGTCAGCTGACCCCCACCACGGATTCCGGTGGGGGCCTCCCTCCAGTGGATCGGCAACTCCTGAAGTTGGCCCGCCAGAGTGGCGACAGGGGATTCACCCTCAACGATGCCCTCATTGAACTGGAGCTCCCCCATCAGTTCAACAGCGCAGCCTTGCAGGCAGAGATCAACACCCTCCTCGAAATGCATCTGCTGGATGTGGGGAATGACGATCGGGGCAGGGTGATCTACAGGGAGCCTTAGGTCTGCTGGAGGCGCTGCAGTTCGCCGGCATAGAAGCGTCTGAGCTCATCGGCAGACTTCACCGGCTGGCCGTAATAGCTGCCCCCATGGCGGGTGGGCAGGGAGGCCCATTCCGGAGCCAACCGCGCCAAGATTTCATGGGTTAGCCCTTTGGCATCGAAGGAAACCAGGGCTCCACGCTTATCCATCAGATAGAGGGCAGCCTGATCCTGGCTGCGGGGCCCGAAATCAGCGAGGCCAAGTTTGCGGGACGCTTCCCGCCAGGTGGCCGGAAGAAATTGGTAGGCACCAGCTGCGGCACTCACGTAGGTGCTGCGAACGGTGATCTCCGGATGGCGATCGAGCCGATCCACGCGACCTCCGCCATAAATCACCCGATAGCCGTCATCGCTTCCGCCCACCCAAGTGCCTTCGGCGTAGCGAATGGTGTTCAGCAGCGCCCGCCGTTCCGGGGTGATGGCGTAGGCCTGGTCACCGGCCGATTCAACAGCCACGGCCCTGGTGCCCGGCTTCTGCTGGGTTGCCGCCAGAACCATGCGCACCTGGGGAGCAGGAAGCTGGGCGGAGGCCAGCCGGGTGGCCGGGGCCATGGGCAGGGTGCTCAGGAGGATCACAGAGCCCATGAGCGCCGCGTGGCCATGCGAATGGTCCTGGAAGGCAGAGAACAGCAAGCGGTCTGAAGCAAAGACTCGGGAGACACTCGCCGGAGCACCGCTGTTCTGACCACCCCCCCAGCCGATGGGGTGGACAAACAGAAGAAACTATGTAGGCATGGGTAAAAATGCGCAAACGGACGGCGGTGGATCCCAGGCCACTGTTGAGGTTTGACGCGAAGCCGTGGGACTTGTCCCTGGGACTGATGTGGGACTGCCAACGAAGGCCCCAGCATCAGGGGCGGTGATGGGACCCAATCAAATTGTTAAGTTCTGCTTAGCGCCCTTGCGCGGGTGGGGGGAGAAAGCCCATGGCCTCCTTGACCCGCCTCAAGGTGCCTTGGGCCACAGCACCAGCCCGCTCGGCCCCCGCGTCCAGCACACTGATGAGCTGCCCGGGATCGGCACGCAGGGCCCCGTAGCGCTGCTGAATCGGGCGGAGCGCCTCCACGACAGCTTCCGTGAGCAGGGGTTTAAAGCTGCCCCAGCCCATGGCCGCACACTCTTGGGCCACCGCATCGCGGCTGCGACCACTGGTCAGCGCATAGAGGCTGAGGAGGTTATCGGCCTCAGGTCGATCCCCATGGCCAAATTCCAGACCCATCACGGGGTCGGTTTTGGCCCGCTTGATCTTCTTGGCAATGCTCTCCGGTGGATCCAGCAGCGTGATGCGGGAGGCCTCATTGGGGTCACTCTTGCTCATCTTGTTGCGCCCATCGGTGAGACTCATCACCCGTGCCCCTTCCTTGAGAATCAAGGGTTCAGGCACTTTGAGAATAGGGATCAACTCCCCTTGCTGGTCCTTGGCTGCAAAACGGGCATTAACGCGCTGTTGGGCGATGTCTCGCGCCAGTTCAAGGTGCTGTTTTTGATCTTCTCCGACGGGCACCCGATCGGCGTCATACAACAGAATGTCTGCCGCCATCAGCACGGGATAATCCAGCAATCCGGCAGACACATTGTCTCCTTGCTTGAGGGCCTTTTCCCTGAACTGGATCATGCGCTCCAGCCAGTTCAGGGGCGTGACGCAATTGAGGAGCCAACACAATTCACTGTGGGCACTCACATGGCTCTGGACAAAGACCGTCGATAGGGCTGGGTCAATGCCGCAGGCCAAGTAAAGAGCCGCTGTGGTGAGCGTCTGTTCGGCCAGCAGGGACGGATCATGGGGAACGGTGATGGCATGCAAATCCACCACGCAAAAAAAAGTGTCGTGGTTGTGCTGAAGGTCAACCCAATTGCGGATGGCACCTAACCAATTCCCCAGATGCAGAGCTCCAGTGGGTTGAACGCCTGACAACACCCTTGGCCTTGCGGAAGGGGACAGGGCCATTCCGCTTACTCCTCAGGGTCCGGGGCCGCCCCAGGGACTTCCGATTCGAGGGGAGCTGGGGGCACCTCGGTGGCTTCGGCGGAGAGCAACTCCTCTGGCGCCTGCTCGACAGGGGGCTCTTCCGGCGTCTCTTCAGCAGCCGCTGGACGGGAGGGGCGGGCGAAGGGATCCACCTTCTGGCCCCTTCCTCCTCCTCCACGCCCCTCCTGCCAACGGCCCCCGGGGGGACGCCCCCCCTCAGGGCGCTCCCTTCTCCCCTCTGGACGACCCCCACCCCCCCCGGGTCTGGCGCCGATCTGGGCGCGATGTTGGGCCGCCAGTTCATCCAGCTTTCCTTCCTCCAGTTGCTGCCCCAGGGTGCGCAGGGCAAATCCGAGCACCGCCACGGTGGAGCGAAGACCAAAGGCCTCCTGCAGGGCCCGGGCTGAACGCATCTCGTTGTCGCTCAAGCGGATGCGAAATCCCCCTGCCTCCCTAGGCCCTGAGGAACGGTCACCGCGCGGTCCCTCAGAGCCGCGATAGGGATCGGATTGGCGTTCGGAGGAAATCGGGGTGGATGTGCCTTCGGCCATGACGCCATGGGGATTCAGGCGCAAGTGTGACGCATCGACGGTTCGGCCAGGGTGGGATCCGGACGCAGCCAAAACAGCCCATCCTTTTCAAGCGTTGGAGGGCTAAACGAGCGACCAGAAGGACGGGCCAGCACAAATAAAGGCACGGGCCGCGGCCGTTGCGTGGCATGGCGATGGCGGTAGTCCGTCAGGAACTCCAGATAGTGCTGCAATGTCCAACCAAGGGATCCCTGGTCCTGGGCGTTCCAAAAACGCCGCAAAGCCTGGTGACAAGCCTCCGGACCAAATTCCAGCCAGCACTGCTGTTGGGCCTGCGGCGCAGGGCAGCCCGTCTCCATCAATTCCTGATAACGCACCAGCTCGGGAGCCGCCCGGCTGAGGTCCGGGGGAAGCTCAGCAGCGAGTCGGTCCACAGGGATCACGGTGAGGCGCAGCCAACAACGGTTGAGCAGCAGAACCGGAAGATTTCCGCTCCAGCCGTCGGAGCTTTCCAGCTGGCCAAGGGAATCGCGCACCTGGACCCTTTGGGCTTCCGTGAGCAGGGGGAGCTCGATGGGTCGGTTTCCGGAGTTGATCATGGCGCTGGACTTGCGCTGATCATCGGAAGCGCGGGAACGTCATCATCGATAACAATCCTATGGCCGGTGGGGAGACATCACGCCGGTGTCAGGGGATCGAATCTGCGCCACACTGCTGGGACCACAACAATGTGTCCATCACGCCCGTGTCGTCTGGCCTGAACCAAACCCTCGCAGCCTTCTCTTCACTTCCCCCATGGGGCCGGCAAGCTCTCCTTCTTTCGGCAGGGGGCATCGCCGTGGATGTGGCCGTTCAAGGGCTCCATGGCGGTGGTTCCTGGCTGGGACTGGGGGCCCTCGCCGGGGGTTGGCTCTGGATGGCCCAACGGGAGGTGGGTCGATCCATTCCCCTACGCCCCAAAACGGTCGAGAGCTGGGGTGAGCGGTGCCACGCCGTCCTGGGAGACTTTGCCGGGCTAGACCCTGATCCGGTCGGTCAAGGACGCCGCTCCTCCTCCCTCCAGGAGCTGCTCTCCAACCAGGGAAGAACCACCCTCAGGCTGGCCTTGGCGGGTTCAGCTCCCCTGCCGGAGGATCGCCTTTCGGCGGTTCAAATCGGTCTACGGGGTCACCTGCCGCTGCAGCTTGTGGTGGGTGACCCCTTGCCCACGCAGAGTCCCCAATGGCGGTGGAGCGCTCCGTTCGCCTCCAGCGATGCCCTGCTCTTCCACCTGCAACCACCCCTGACGGCCGCCAATCTCCGCTGGTTGGAGGCCCTCCCCGGCGATCTGCCGGTGTGGGTGCTCCTGGAAGCGGAGAGCACCAGCTCCTCCGGAGCATGGCTGGCGGACCTGCGCAGCCAGTGGCCAGACGCCAATCCCGAGCGAATCCTCCTCTGGAATGGGGATCTTGGGGCCTTGAGCACCAGCCTGGACCCCCTCTCCCAATGGCTCAGCCGGGAGGGCAAGCAGCTTCCCCACTCCACCCTCTGCCGTTGCCTGGAGCACCTGCATGGCGCTTGGCAAGCCGACCTCGAACGGCTGCGGCGGGTGCAGTGGCGGCAACTGCAACAGCGCACCCAGTGGCTGGTGGCAGCTGGGGTGCTCGTCACTCCCTCCGCGAGCCTGGATCTCCTGGTGCTCAGCGTCGCCAACGGCTT
>JAYKHG010000120.1:0-3251 GCA_035284825.1 Cyanobacteriota bacterium | reverse complement strand
GGGTATTGCGGAGGGTGGTGAAGGCATCCCGATAGGCCTGCTCCACTTCCCGGGCCGCCTCGACTCCCGGATCCCCCTCAGCCCCCAGACGTCGATCCAGCAGGCTGCACACCAGCAGGGCATCGGCCTGGGCGATGGCGCTCCAGAAGGAAGACTCCTCTCGGGGGGTGTCCCGCAAACGTTCCGAGAGCGCCCTTGCGTCCTGGAGGGTGCCGGCATCAGGGGGGTCCAGGAGCCCCGCCACGGCCTGCAGGGCCAGATGATGGAGTTGGTCGGAGGGATTGACCTGTCCGGCCCTGCCATAGGCCGCGATGCTGTCCTTGAGGGGAAGCATCACGGCATCGAGGGCCTGCCCACCCGACGACCCAGGGGAGGATCTCAAACGGCGGGCCCGCAGAGCCGCCAGCCGTTTGCAAGCGCTGCCCAGCAGGGCTTGCCACTCCGCTGGTGCTGCAGAGGCACTGGTGTCAGCGGGGTCTGAGGGATCGACGGAGACCAGCTTGAGGAGTATCTTCAGCCGGTCGATGGCCCTCTGCACCTGGGCTTCGTCGTCGTTCCGCTCCCCAAGGCGTGCCTCCAGGTTGGCCAGTTGCTCCAGGGCTCGGATCGGCAGTCCATCGTCCCGGTGATGGTTGTGGATGGCCTCCAGGGTGGTGCGATAGGCGTCCTCCCTTTGCTCTCCACCAAAGGCGACGTAGACATCCGCCACAGCCATGGCAATGTCCGCATTCCCCAGATGGCCTTCCGGGGCGGGGCCCAGAAGGCCCAACAGATCGCTGTGCACCGTCTCTGCCCTGCTGTCGGGATCGGCGTCGCGGGCGATGCGCAGCTCCAGTTGCTTGAGTTGATCGATCAGCTCCACGGGGGCCACGGGTTCCCAACGCCTCACTTCAGGAGGCATGGCTGGATTGCGGAGGCTGGACGGTCCGTCCTGGGGGGTTTCCAGCTGGTAGGAGGGGTCGCCATAGGCCTGATAGGCCCCCCAGGTGTTGCGTCTTGGCGCGGCAGCATGGGCGGCCTTCCGGGCCTGGAAAACGGCCTCTCCAAAGGGTGTGCCGTTCAGCATCGCGCCGTAGAAGGTTTGGGCAAAGTCCACGGCTGCTGCGTCATCCACCGCCCAGCCGCAAGCCACCACGGCCCGCACCCCCATTTCGATGAGCTGCCGGGACACGCTGGCTGCCAGGCGATTGAAGGCCACCACTTCCCGTTTCACGGTGGCCAGATGGCAGCAGTTGAGGAAAACCAGATCGGGCACCACCTCCATCGACTCGATCTCGGCTGCGGTGATCAGCAGCCCGCTCGAGAGCACCACGCCGGTGCGGCGGTCGCCCTGGCGGGTGGGGTGCTCATACACCCCATGTCCAGCAATGTGCAGCACCCGGAAGGACCTCTTGTAAAGCTTGGTGATCACATCCACCCCGTTGTCCTCCTCGAGGGAGAGCTGGCATTCGTAGCCCTGCTGCTGGAGCAGGGCATGCACGCTTTCCGCCTCCCTGCGGGCCCCGTCCAGACTTGGCAGCCCCGTGGAGCCCCTTGGAGCCTCTCCGCTGAACACGGTGTAGAACCCATCGCTCTTGGGATTTCCGATCACATAGGCGCTGCGGCTGGTGGCCTGCCGCACCCGCTGGCGGAATCGGGGAGCCTGCAGCTGCCGCACCATCGCCAGCGAAAGGGCCAGGGGATCGCTGTCGGCCCGCAGCAGTTCCCATGGCAGGTTGGCCGTGGTGTCATCCAGCACCATCACCAGCTGATCCAGATCTCGGGCCAGTTCCTTGAACGCCGAGGGCACCAACAGCTGAAAGAGCGTGCGGGACAGGTCTTCGTTAGTGTCGGGATTGTGGATGGAGGCCTCCACCAGCTTCTCCACCAGGCCGCTCTGCCGTTGCTGCTGGAGGGTTTCCGCCCGGGCCCTCTCCCCAAGAAAGGAGAAGCTCAGCTGGCTGGCCAGCTGCACCCCCGGGCGCCCATCCTGTGGTTCATCCGAGGGTTGCTCGATGGCGGCATGGGTGACGATCAACCGGGGCCAATACCCCGTGGCCTGGGCGGCGTCCAACCGATGCCGCCATCCCTTGCCGAACCTCAGCCCACGGGCGACGCTCAACCTTGCCCCATGCTTCCTCTCCAACGACTTCAGGGTGCGGGTGGCCGTGATGGCGGTATCGAGATAGATCTCCACCAGCTGCAGCGCCTCCACCTGGAGGGGCATATTGGGAAAAGCCCTTGCGAATTGCTCGTTGGCGGCCAGAACCCCCTCCACCAGGGCGGAGACTGAGTCGTGGATCTGGATCTCATTGGTGGAGTTCTGCCCGATGAGCAGGGAGGCCAGCCCCACCTTTGCGGTGGCCTGCCGGGCCCCCTCCGCCCGATCAAGGATCTGCAACAGGTAGCGGAGGGTGCCCACCCGCACCGCTTCCGTGAGGGCCACAACGGAGAGCTCCCCGAGTTTGCCGAGGCCGATCACCACGGCCCCGCGACAACTCCCCTGGTGCAGCTCCGCACTGTTGCGGGACATGAGTACCACCGCCGCGGATCCCCGAGCGCCCGCATAGAGGCCGAGCCCGTTGCGGATGCTCAGTTCGCCGCCCACCATGTCCCGATCGATCAGGGCTTCCGCCCCGGCGATGGGGTCCCCCTCGTAGTGCCCCACCATCAGCGGCTGGTTCACATAAAGCAGGTTCATGGCGTGGCATGACACCTGGAGGGGGAATGGGGCTGCCGTGGCTTCAGCCATCGCGGGGATCAGACCAGGATGGGGGAGGAGAGGGTGGCTTTGGTGCCCACCAGCTGGGGTTTCTGGGGATAGTTGATGGAGGGAAGGGAGCTGCGGATTGCCGCATGCCAGTCGCGGTAGGTGGCCCCAGGTGGAAGGGTGTTCAGGCTACGGAGGGCGTAGTAGGTGAAGGCACCATTGGGGCGATCGTTGAAGTTGGCGTCGTAGCTGTAATGATCTGGCCCCTCCTCGCAACCGGCCATCAGCAGATCTCCTGTGGTGCGCACCACCTGGGCCCAGGGGGAGAACACCTGGCTGACGGGCAAACTCGCGAGAGGCCTGCCGCTTGTCCCCCTTGGGAGCTGGTCTTCCGGCAACCAACTCGCAAGGGGAAGAAACCGGACACGGGGTGCGTCGGCGGCATCGGGATCCGGGGGGGCGGCACGGGTGACGGTGCCAGAGTGACAACTATCGGAGATGAGAATCAGCCGCACCCCAGCGGCCCGTTGGTTGAACAGCTCGTGAATCTCATCATCCAGGA
>JAYKHG010000119.1:0-4549 GCA_035284825.1 Cyanobacteriota bacterium | reverse complement strand
GCCCCCTACACCCCCCTGCTGGCGGTGCTCAAAAGCATTGGCCAGCTCTTCCCCGGCCCCAGCAAAACCACCCGCGCCTACCAACTCAAAGAAGAAGGCATCGTGGCGGCCGCCGCCACGGCTGGTTTTCAGCCCGTGCACCGCAGCCTCAACCAGGCGCCCTTCTACTTCTCCCGCCTGATCGCCTTCGAGCGGGCCTGATCCCGATCCCCGCCCTGCGCCAGCTCCACCAGCAGATCGGCCAGCAGCCGGTCCGCATCACGCACGGCCAACTGCCCCATGCCCGCCCGCAGGGTGGACAGGGGATCGGAGCTGCCGCTGCAGCCCCTGAAGCGAGGACCCAGCAGGCGCCACACCGCCCGCTCCAGGGCCAGCTCCCCCGGCTCGTGTTGCCACACAATCACCGCTCCCCCCACGGCGGCCGCAGCCGCGGCATTGGCATCCTGATGGCGATCGGCCGCCTGGGGGAAGGGCACCAGGAGCGTGGGCGTGCCGCTCACCGCCAGCTCGCTGAGGCTGCCCGCCCCCGCCCGGCTGATCGCCAAATCCACGTGTTGCAGCAACCCAGGCAGCTCGTCGGAGAAAGGCCGCTCCACCACCCCTGCCAGCTGAAACAGGCCCGCCTCCGGATCCTGGCTGCCCGTGAGGTGCACCACCCGGCAGCCCGCCTCCGCCAGGCGGGGGATCAGGGGACGCACCATCCGGTTCAGCCGCAGCGCCCCCTGGCTGCCCCCCATCACCAGCACGAGGGGACCAGGCCCCCGGGGCACCCAATCGGGCAGGGGGGCGGGCTCGAGGAAGGCGTGTCGCACCGGCGTTCCCGTCACCATCGGCCGGCAGCCGGGGAGCCGCTCCGCCGCCTGCGGTAGCCCCAGGGCCACCCGGGTGCAATGGCGCCCCAGCAGGCGGGTCACCTTGCCGGGGATGGCATTGCTTTCGTGCAACACCACCGGCACCCGGCACCAACGGGCCGCCAGGATGGCCGGGGCGGCGATGTACCCCCCGGTGCTGAACACCACATCCACCCCCTGCCGCCGGATCAGCTGGCGGGTGGGAGAGGTGGCCCCCAGCAGCTGTACAAGGTTGGCCAGCTTGCGCAGACCCTTGCCCTGGAGCCCCCCAGCGCGAACGGTGTGCAGGGGATAGGTGCTGGGCACCAGGGTTTGCTCCAGCCGGTCCGGCACCCCCAGCCAGAGCACCCGCCAATCCGCTGGCAGGGCCTCCGCCACCGCCAGGGCTGGAAACAGGTGGCCACCTGTGCCGCTGGCTGCGATCAGGAGGGTTGGCATGGTGGGGCTCGGCCTGGGGTCGGGGGCCGGCCTAACTTAGAAAAACAGGTGCGGCGGATCCCCCACGCCAGGCCGCATCCGTCTGCCCCCTGCCGTCCTCCGCGATGCCCCACCCGCGCCGACTCTCCACCCTGTTGATCGGGGGAGTGCTGTGTTCGTCGGCGGCCGTGCTCCCGGTGTGGGCCGCCAATCCCACCCCCAACCAGCTGCAGGCCCTCGAGGCCGCCCTCAACAGCAGCGACGACACGGCCCTCAGCGCCCTCCTCAGCCAGGGGCCTGGCCTCAATCCCCATGAGATGAAGCGGCGCCGGCAGCAGCTGCGGGAGCAATTTCCGGATGTGCAGTGGCAGGTGAAGACGGGTCCGGCCCTGCGCAGTGGCCAGCCGAGCGTGGTGGTGAGGGTGAGCGGCACCCGGCGCCAGGGGGGCAGCACCTATCGGCTGGACGCCGAGCAGCGCCTCTCCCTCCAAACCGATGGCCAGCGCTTTACCAGCCAAACCATTTGGAGAGAGCAGTCGCTGTTGCGCAGTGGCGAGAATGCCCCCACCGTGAGCGTGCTCATCCCCGATGCGGTGCTCACCGGCCAGCGGTATGACGTGGATGTGATCTTCGATGAACCCCTGGAGGGGGCCCTGGTGGCCGGTGGAATTCGGCCCATCAGCGCCGAGCAGGTGATGGCGATGGAGAGCCCGCGGCTTGATTTAACCGCCCTGGGCGGCGGCGGCCTGTTCAAGGTGGTTCAAGCTCCCCAGGCCCCAGGAGCCCAAACCTGGGCGGTGCTCCTGGTGCATCCCAAGGGGGTGGTGAGTGCCACCAAGCGGGTGCGGGTGGTGGCCGATCGGGGCGGCCTCGAGCCCTGAGCCATGGGTCGTCCCCATCGCATCTGGGTGGTGGATGACGATCCGGAGGTGCGGTCGTTGCTCGCCACCTACTTGAAAGAGCAGGGTTATGAGGTGCGAACGCTCGCCGATGGCGCCCAGCTGAGGGCCCGCCTGGAGGGTCAACTGGGCGGTGAGCGGCCCGATCTGCTGGTGCTGGATCTGATGCTGCCTGGCGACGATGGCCTCACCCTCCTCCGCCGCCTGCGGGATGGGGGGGATGACCTCCCCGTGCTCATGCTCACGGCCCGGGCCGACGGCGTCGACCGCATCATCGGGCTCGAACAGGGAGCGGACGACTACCTCGCCAAGCCCTTCCTCCCCAGGGAACTCACCGCCCGCATTGAGGCCGTCCTCCGCCGGCGCTCCTCCGCCCCCAGTGGCTCCCCCCAATCAGAGGGGGGCTGCATCGATTTCGGCGATTGCACGGTGGATCTGGCCACCCGGGAGCTCAGGCGGGAGGGGGACGCCCTGCCGATCACCAGCGGCGAATTCGCCCTGCTGGCGGCCTTTGTGCAGCATCCCCATCGGCCCCTGTCCCGGGAACGGCTGATCGAGCTGGCCCGGGGGCCCACCAGCGACACCGAAAGCCGCAGCATGGATGTGCAGATCTCCCGCCTGCGCAAGCTCATCGAGCCAGATCCCTCCCGCCCCCGCTACGTGCAAACCGTGTGGGGCTATGGCTATGTGTTTGTGCCCGATGGCCAGCCCAGACAGCGCTAGGGCCGAACGGTCGCCTGGGCTGCTGCGCCCCCTCGGCTATGGCGCCGCCGCGGCTGGCTTCACAGCCCTGGCCCTCCTGCTGCTCCACGTGTTGCTGGCCCAGCGGTTGGAGCGCCAACAGCGTCGCCAGCTGGTGGCTCAGGTGAGCGCCATGGTGCTGCTCAGTGAGGTGGCCCTGGAGCGCTACAGCCCACCCGAGCTCGCCGAGGTGCTGGGCACCAAGGTGGCCCTCGGGCCCCGCCCCCCCCAGACCACTCCCGCCGCCGCCCCCGCCGATGGCACCCTGCGGCGCCACGCCGAGGCCCTACGCACCGAGCTGTGCCATCGCCTTGCGTCCTGCCCGGTGGTGTGGGCCGTGGGCCAGCGCCGGGGGGTGTGGGTGCAGCTCAACACCCCCCTGGAAACGGCCTGGATCTTTGCCCCCATCCCTGCCCTCCGCGGCTGGCCCCCCGATCCCCAGTTGCTTGCCCTGGCCAGCGGCCTGGGGGGGCTGGCCACCCTGCTGCTGTTCCTCAGCCTGGAGGTGCAGCGTCCCCTCCGCAGGCTTGACGCCGCCCTCGGGCAGGTGGGGCTGGATCAGCAGCCCGGGCCCCTGCCGGCCCAGGGAACGGGGGCGGTGCGCCACCTCACCGGCCACTTCAACGCCATGGTGCTGAGGCTGCAGGAGGCCAGCGCCGAGCGGGCCACCATGCTCGGGGGCATCGCCCATGATCTGCGCAGCCCCCTCACCCGCCTGCGGCTGCGGTTGGCGCATCAGGGGTCCTGGTCGGCGGCGGAGCGACGCCGGGCGGAGGGGGATCTGGCCGCCCTGGAGCGGATCACCGAGCAGTTTCTCCTGTTTGTGCGCAGCGATGCCCAGGAGGAGCCGGTGCAGGTGCCCCTGCAGGAGCTGGTGGCGGAGGCCGCCAATGCGGTGGAGGACGTCGAGCTGGATCTGGAGCCCATGGAGCGCCTGGTGCGCCCCGTTGCCCTTTCCCGGGCGGTGGCCAACCTGCTGCTCAATGCCGAAGACCACGGCCAGCCTCCCCTGCGCCTGGTGCTTCGCCCCCTGGAGGGGGAGGGATTCGCCATTGAGGTGTGGGATGGGGGGGCGGGCCTCTCCCCGGCGGAATGGGAGCGGGCCCGGCAACCCTTCCAGCGCCTCGATCAGGCCCGGGGTGGGGTCGGCCACAGCGGGCTGGGGTTGGCGATCGCTGAGCGGGTGGCCCGGAGCCATGGGGGGGAGTTGAGGTGCCGCCATGGCCGGGAGGGGGGGGAGCCAGCCTTTGTCGTCCTGCTCACCGGCCGGGCCCTTCCCCAGGGGTGAAACCGCTCCGGTCGCACCTTGTCACAACTCAGAGCTGGCCGGTCGCATCCCAGTGATTCAACCTCCAGAAGATGGGAGGGTGATTTCGCTCCCTGTGATGGCCATCCCAATCCGTCCCCCCAGCCCGTTCGCAGGCCTGCCCGCCCTGGCACTGGGCCTGGGCCTGGGGTTTGCCGCACCCGCCGCCTTGGCCCAGCCCGTCGGCCCCAACCTCAAGGGGCCCCAGCTGACGCCCGAACAGCGCCAAAAGGTGTTTCCCGAGCAGCGACAGATGGCCCTGCAGGATCACCGCGCCCGCATGGCGATCCTGCAGCGGGGGGAGCGATGCATCGAGGCGGCGACCAACGGGGAGG
>JAYKHG010000118.1:0-15814 GCA_035284825.1 Cyanobacteriota bacterium | reverse complement strand
AGGGCCCGGCGGCTCGCCAGGATGTGCCCAAGAGGCTCATCCAAACCATGGCGGCCAGCGAAGCCATCATCGGCGAGGAATGGAAAGCCCGCTCCCAGGAGCTGGCCACTTGGGCCATGGAGCGCCTGGTGAACCGCAAGGACGTGTGGGGGCAGTATTCCCTCCTGGCACCCCACGAGGCACGGGAACAGGGCCGTACGTACCGGGCCATGACCTTGCCAATCGCCTCCATGCGGGGCGAGGACATGGTGACCCTGGACAAGTTGACGCGCCATTTCGCCAGCCGCCGCCAGCATCGGCCCCAGCTCATCGGCCTCCATGCCGAGAGCAAGGAGGGCACCAGTCGGTGGCTGGCCATCGACATCGACAACCACGACCTGGAGGCCGTAGGGGCAGCGGAGCGGGCCCGCCGCAACTTGGCGGGTGCCCTTGAGTGGTGGCGGTTGCTGGCGGAGCGGGGCTACGACCCCATGCTCTTTGATTCCAGCGGCAAGGGAGGCTTTCATCTCTGGGTGCTCTTCGCTGAACCGGCACCCACCCCCCATGTGTGGGCCATGGTGAAGGCCCTGGCCACCACCTGGGAGCGGCACCAGCTGGAGGAGGAGCCTGAGATCTTCCCCAAGCAACCCAAGCCCGGCAGTCTCAACGCCTGGTTTCGCCTGCCCGGCATGCACCACACCCAGCCCCACTACTCCCGGATGTGGAGCGGGGAGGAATGGCTGAGCGAGCCCTGGCTGGAGGGCCATGCGGCGATCGACGCCATGCTTCAGGCGATCCCCGGTCCGCCACCGCCGGTGCCCGACGGGGGCTCAACACCCACCCCTGCTGGGCCCGAGCGCACCGCAACCGCCCGCAAACGACGCTTTGCTGCGGCCCAGAAGCCCCGGGTGTGCCTGGATGTGGATGGGGTGCTGGCGGATCGCACCTATGGCCGCGGGGCGGAGGATCTAGGGGATCCGATCGCCGGGGCGGTGGAATTCACCCGAGCCCTGGCAGAGAAGGCCGAGGTGGTGATCCACTCCGCCCGGCTTTCGGCAGGGGATTCCTCCTCCGCCGCGGGCCGCAAGGCGGAGGCCCGACTGCGCGACTGGTTGGATCACCACGGTTTTGAGTATCACACCATTGCCACGGGTGTGGGCAAACCGGTGGCTTCTGCCTACGTTGACGATCGGGGGGTGAGCTGTCGTCCCATGGACGATGGCCCCCGGGCCTTTGAACAGGCTCTACTGGCCGTCGAGCGCCTCTGCGCCCCCCCCGAACCGGCCCCCTGACGCCGCCGAGTCTCCCTTCCCTTGCTCCAATGCCCCGCAGTTTGCGCTTTCACTACGGCGAATCGGAAACCGCCTTCGCCATGGTGAAGGTGGATCGGGGCAAGCTCTATGGCAGCCGCTCCATCGAAACCCTCGATGCCGACGGCCAGCGCTGCAACCTGGCCACCCTCGCCAGCGATGGCCGGACCCTCATCCCCAACGGCGGCACGGCCATCGCCCACCTCTCCCCCTCCGGGTTGTGGGTCGAGAACGACACCCTGGCTGCGGTGGATCGGGAGGGCCATCCCCTGGCCAAACACCCCTCCAGCTTCGAGGGGCCCATCGTCCTGGAGGAGACGGTGGATGAGGACCTGTTGTTGGAGCACAGCATCCGGCTCACCTATGCGCTGGCGGGGGAGGGGGCTGCAACGGGGGCCCTGATGGGGGCGCTGGCAGAGGGCTCAATCTTCACCTTTCCCTTCAGCTGGCGCGGGGGGTTCGACACAGACCCGGCGTTCCTGCTGCAGAGCGAGGAGGGGGGAATCTGGCTGCTGATCGGCGATCCCAACACGATCCGCCTGGTGGGGCTGGAGCAGGCGGCCGCCTGCGGACCCGAGGCGGAGGAGGAGCCGGAGGCGGAAGGGGAAACGGGCTCCGAACTCGATTTCACCATGCTCTGAAATCCATGCCGGAGATCAACCTGTCCGACAGCCGGAAGCGGGATGCGGTGGTGAAGGCCGTGGGTACCCGGGTGCGGGAACGGCTGCGCTGGGTGGGGCCCGATGGGGAGTTCCCCTCCAACCAGCGCCTGCTCAAATCCACCGTGGACCACGATCTGGATGCCCTACAGGCCCAGTTCGGGGAACCGGAGGCTATCGCCCAGGCCCTGGTGAGCGGCGATCCGGAGGTGGATCTGGAGCGCTTCGGCCAGAGCCTGTGGTTTCTCTCGCGGGTGTTCATCAACCCGCAGGAAAAGCCGGTTTATCAGGTGCAGCAGAACGAATTGGTGTTCTCCCCGACGGGCCAGGTGCTCGCCCGCAGGCCTTTGCAGCGGGCGGAGGCCAACACCAACGCCCCGATCCCCCTGCAATGGACCGGCCGAATGATTCCCAAGAAAGAGGCTATTCGCCGCTATGTGTTCAGCGATCTGATGCAGATCTTGCACATCAACGGGCTCACCTACGACTTCCTTTACGGCATGGCCAGCGAGCTGGCCGCCCATGCGAGTCTGATGCTTGTGGGGGCAGGGAAGGGGGGCAAAGATCCGCTGGTGTTTCGCCGCGGCAGCGTTCCCTACCGGGGATTCCTGGAGGGTCGGGTGGAGGGGGAGCGCTATGCCCTGTTGCTGCATCTCTCCAATGCGGAGCTCAAGCGGCCTGATCCTGTTGCCCCTGAACAGCCATGACGCCAGCCCGGAAAAAACCATCCACGGCCCCCGCTGGCTCTGACGTTCCCGGGGCAAAGCCCGAGGCCCTGGCCCCCCTGATCGATCCCACAACCCTGCGCACCCTCCACGGCGGTTACGCCACCGCGAGCGCCGATGGTCTGCGGGATCCGGAGTGGTTGCGGCAGGCCCGCTGGCGCCGCCGCCAGCTTGGGGAAACCATGCGCGCCTTCGACATCGACACGGCCCGCCAACGGCTGCCGGCGGCGGAGGACTACGTGATCAGCCGCAAGATTGATGGGGAATTCACCTGCCTCCTCTACAGCCAAGGCGTGTGCCTCACCCTCAACCCCGGCGGCACCGTGCGCGTTGGCGCCCCGTTCCATGGGGAGGCGGCGGAACGGCTGGCGGCGGCGGGTGTGAAGGAGGCTTTTCTGGGGGGTGAGCTTTACGTGCGCCGCAGCGATGGCCAGCGGCCCCGGGTGCACGATGTCACTCGGATCGCGCGCAAGCCCTCCAATGACGCCGAGGTGGGGAGCCTCTGCTTTGCCATATTCGACATCTACCACCTGGATGGCGACGACTATGGAACCCGCCACGGAGAGGGCCTCAAGCTGGCAGGCCGGCTCTTTGCAGACGGCACGAGGGTGCACGTGGTGGAGAACACCACGGGTGAGCGGGATGCGGTGTTTGCGCACTACCGCAAGTGGGTGGAGAAGGAGGGGGCCGAGGGGGTCGTGGTGCGCAGCCCCTCGGCGGGGCTGTTCAAGATAAAGCCGCGCCACAGCTTGGATCTGGCGGTGGTGGGCTTCTCTGAGGGCATCGACGACCGGGCCGGCCTCCTGCATAGCCTGCTGGTGGCTGTTCCCATTGATGAAGACAGCTACCAGCTGGTGGGCCGCGTGGGGGGTGGCTTCACGGAGGAGCTGCGGGCCTCATTGCTGCGGCAGCTTGGCGAGCGGGCGGTGGAGAGCGACTACGTGGAGGTGAACAGCGACCAGGTGGGCTACCGCATGGTGGAACCTGGCCTGGTGGTGGAGCTGTCCTGCCTTGATGTGGTGTCACGCACGTCGCAGGGGAGCAGCATCGATCGGATGGTGCTCGATTGGCATGCCAGCCAGCGCCGCTGGGAGGGGGTGCGTCGCCTCCCCCTCTGCAGCCTGATTTCGCCGCAGTTTGTGCGCCTGCGGGACGACAAGCAGGCCTCCCCAGAGCATGTACGCCTCAGCCAGCTCTCCGACATCGCGGACATCCCGGAGATGGAGCGCGGCGTGGCGGAAATCCGCCTGCCCCAAAGCACAGTGCTGGAGCGGGCGGTGGCGGTGAAGGTGCTCAAGGGGGCAACGATGGTGCGCAAGTTGCTGCTCTGGAAAACCAACAAGGAGGAGCAAAGCCGTGACCACCACGCCTTCGTGCTCCACCTAACCGACTACAGCCCCAACCGGGAGAGCCCCCTCAACCACGACATCCGGGTGAGCAGCAGCGAGACGCAGATCCGACACATGTTCACCGCCTGGAAGAAGCAGGTGTTCGTGGGGGGCTGGAAGGAGGTGGGGCCGGAGGGCGGATGAGACTCCTCAGCTGGAACATCCTGCACGGGGGAGGCGGCCGCCGCCAGGCCATTGCTGCGGCCATCGGTGCCCTCGCAGCGGATGTGGCCATCCTGCAGGAGGTACGGGCCTGGGATGGGCGGGGCCCCGATCCGCTGCTGGAGGGCTTGGCCGATGGAGGCCTCACGGAGCAAGTGAGCTCACCGGTGGTGGGTCGGGCAAACGGGATCCTGATCGCCAGCCGTTGGCCGTTCCGGGCCACGCCATTGGCCCAGGGGCCTGGCCAGCCGGTGCACATGCTGCAGGCGGAGCTGCCATGGCCCAGGGAGGAGCCCCATGGGGTCGATGGGGAGGAGGGGAAGGGCGACAGCCTGAAGGTGGTGGCTCTGCACTTTCCCCAGAAAGAAGCCCAGGTGCCCCTGTTCGAAGCCCTGTTGGCCCTGCCCAATCCCTGGCGCTTGGAGCCATCGGTGTTAATTGGCGATTTCAACTGCGGCATTCCCTTTGCCGATTCCGACACCCGCACCTTCGCCTGCACCCACCTGTTCCAGGCCCTGCTGCAACAGGGATGGGTGGATGGCTGGCGGGTGCGCAACGGTCAGGCGAGGGAGTTCACCTGGATCAGCCCCCGGAGCGGCCATGGTTTCCGTTACGACCATGCCTTGCTCTCCCCCGCTCTCAACCGCCAGCTGGTGGAGGTGCGATACCTCCACCAGCTGCGGGAGGGGGGGCTGTCGGACCACTCTGGGCTGTGGTTGGAGCTGGCCTAGTCCGTGCTCATTGGCGGCTGAGGAGCCGACGCATTTCCGCCTCCGGGTCGACGGTCTGCTCGCCAACCACCTCAATCGTCACCTGCTCCAGGGTGCCGGTGAAGGGGAAGGGAGGGGCGTAGGCGGGGGTCACCGCGGAACCGGCGTTGGCCCCGCAGACCACCCCACTGCCCAAGCCGTAGGTGATGGGAATGGTGGCGGCGAAATCAGCCTGGCCCACCAGATCCCCATCCACGTAGAGCAGGCCCCGCCCTGGCCGGCCACGGCCGGCCTTGATGTCCGCTTCACCGGTGGGCTCGAAGGCGAACCGCAGGCTGTGGCGTCCGGGAGGCACCCGCTCCTGGGAGCGCACCTCCAGCAGCGCCGCCGACACCACGTTCTGGGCATAGTGCAGATGGCCGTTCTGGAGGTAGAGGGTGTACCCCCCCTCGTTGCCACCAAAGGCGAGCAGCACCCCCTCGGCGCCCTCGGGAGGAATCTCTACCGCTGCCGTGATGCTGTGGGCCCGGTTGATCACATTCACCGTGGCGGTGCCCGGCACCCTCTGGGTGCCGGGGTAGAAGGTGTAGCGCTGCCGGGCTGGGGCCGCTTCGGGGCGGGGGTCCTGGAGGCGGGTGGAGCCGCGGGAATCGATTGGCAGCACGTTGTAGCGGCCGGCCTCCACATACCAGCGGGCCACCATATCCACCAGCTTGTGGGGCTGTTCCGACGCCAAGTTGTGGTTCTCCGCCCAGTCTTCCGCCACGTGATAGAGCTCCCAGCCTTCGGCATCGAGCCGGGTGAGCTCGGCGGCATCGATGGGCGCCCCAAAGAACCGGCCCGCTTCCTGGAAAGAGGGCCCGGGCCAGGGGCAGACCGCCCGCCAGCCGTCGTGATAGATGGAGCGATGACCCATCATCTCGAAATACTGGGTGTGGTGCCGGTCGGGGGCATCGGCGGATTGGAAGCTGGCGGCGAAGCTGGTGCCCTCCAGGGGGCGCTGGGGCACCCCCCGCAGCACGGTGGGGGCATCCAGGCCCAGCACCTCCAGCAGGGTGGGCACCAGGTCGATGGCGTGGGTGTACTGCCAGCGCACCTGGCCCGCATCGCTGATGCCGGCGGGCCAGTGAACGATCAGGGGATCGGCGATGCCGCCCCGGTAGGTCTCCCGCTTCCAGCGGCGGAAGGGGGTGTTGCCGGCAAACGTCCAGCCCCAGGCGTAGTGGTTGAAGTGCTTCGGGCCGCCCAACTCCTCGATCACGGCTAGTTGCTGCTCCAGGGGGCCGGAGAGGTTGTTGTGCCACATGTTCACGTTCACCATGCCGCTGGGGCCGCCCTCGGAGCTGGCGCCGTTGTCGGACACCAGCAGCACGATGGTGTCATCGAGGACCTCCAGCCGCCGCAGGAAATCCAGCAGGCGACCGATCTGATGGTCGGTGTGCTCCAGGAAGCCGGCAAACACCTCCATCATGCGGGCGTAAAGCCGCCGCTCATCGGCGCTGCAGTTGGCCCAGGGCTTCACATCCGGATCGTGGCGCGATAGCTCACACTCCGCCGGGATCACCCCCAGCTCCTTCTGCCGGGCAAAGGCTTTCTCGCGATAGGCGTCCCAGCCTTCGTCAAAGGCGCCGGCGTAGCGGTCGGCCCATTCCTTCGGCACGTGGTGGGGGGCGTGCATGGCCCCGGGGGCGAAGTAAAGGAAGAAGGGCTTCTCGGGATCCACCTGGCGGGTATCGGCGATGAAGCCGATCGCCCGCTCCACCAAATCTTCGGTGAGGTGGTAGCCCTCCTCCGGGGTTTTTTCTGGTTCCACCTGGTGGTTGTCGTAGACAAGTTCGGGGTGATATTGGTGGGTGTCACCCCCAAGGAAGCCGTAAAAGCGTTCGAAGCCCCGGCCCAGGGGCCAGCGGTCGTAGGGACCGGCGGCGGAGCATTCATGGGCGGGGGTGAGGTGCCATTTCCCCACGGCATAGGTGCTGTAGCCCTGGTCCCGGAGCATTTCCGAGAGGAAACCATTTTCGATCGGGATCTGGCCATTGCTGCCGGGAAAGCCCGTGGCCCCCTCGGTGATGCAGGCCATGCCGTTGCTGTGGTGATTGCGGCCGCTGATCAGGCAAGCGCGGGTGGGGGAGCAGAGGGCGGTGGTGTGGAAGTTGGCGTAACGCAGGCCCCTGGCCGCCAGGCTGTCGATGTGGGGGGTGCGGATCGGTGAGCCGAAGCAGCCCAGCTGGGCGAAGCCCGTGTCGTCGAGCACCACCATCACCACGTTTGGCGCCCCGGCCTTGGGCCGCACCGGCGCCGGCCAGGCCGGGCTGGAGCCCTCACGGGTGCGGTCGATCACGCCAGGGAAAGCGCTACCGCGCGGGTACTCGGGGAGGGTCATCAGCAAACGGGGACCTGCTCCCACTGTGGGCATCGCCTCCGGCCTTGGGATGAAGAATCGGAATGTCTTTGGAAACGCTGCGGCTTCAAAACGTCCCCCGCCACACCCCCACCCCTGGCCCCCCTCAGCAAATGCGCGGCAACAATTCCCCCGTGGGAGGCAGGAGGAGCCGCTCGCTGCCATAGCGGGTGCGCAACACCACCCGGGCTGACCCTTCCCGCACCTCCCCAATCCAGCACCCCCCCTGTTCCGCCAGCAGGGCTTCCGCCAAAGCCCGGTGTTCGGGGGGCACCACCGCAAGAAAACGGCCCTCATTGGCCAGGTGCAGGGGCTCGAAGCCAAGGATCTCGCAGGCCGTGGCCACGGCTGTCGCCACGGGCACCCGCTCCTCTTCCAGGTGCAGTTCCGCCTCCGCCGCCCTCGCCAGTTCCTGCAGGGCACTGGCCAAGCCTCCCCGGGTGAGATCCCGTAGGCAGTGGAAACGGATCCCCGCCAGGAGGCAGGCCTCCACCTGGGGCCACAGGGGCATGCAGTCGCTTTCCAAGGGTGGCTCCAGGCTCAAGCCGTGGCGGGCCGCGAGGATGGCCAGCCCGTGGCGGCCCAGGTCGCCGCTCACCAGCAGCTGGTCGCCCACCTGGATCGCCCCCGGGCCGATGGGGTGGGCGCTTTCGATCACACCCACGCCGCTGGTGGTGAGGAACAACCGATCAGCCTTGCCACGCTCCACCACCTTGGTGTCGCCGGTCACGATGGCCACCCCGCAGGCGTCCGCCGCCCGGGCCATGGAGGCCACGATCCGCCGCAGGCAGGCCAGCTCCAAACCCTCCTCCAGGATCATGGCGACGCTGATCCGGCTGGGTCGGGCGCCAGCCATGGCCAGGTCGTTGGCGGTGCCAGTGATCGCCAGTTGGCCGATGTCGCCCCCTGGAAATTCCAGGGGATGCACCACGTAACTGTCGGTGGTGAAGGCCAGGGGACCGGGGGGAAAGTCCAGCCGGGCGGCATCGTGTAGCACCTGATCCGGATCGCTGTAAAGGCGCCGGAATTCCTGGTCGATGAGCTCCTGCATCAGGGTGCCGCCCCCCCCATGGCCCAGGCGGATCCGTTCCTGTTGGTCGCTCATCTGCGGTAGCGCCACCAGGCGGCACAGGCCCCTTCGCTCGACACCATGGGCGCCCCAAGGGGGTGTTCTGGGGTGCAGGCCCCACCAAACGACGGGCATTGATCCGGGGTGGACCTCCCCTGCAACACCTCCCCGCTGAGGCAGATCGGCCCGCAGGTGGGGCATTGTCCATCCTCCGCGGGGATGGGAGCGCTGAGGCCAAACCGCCGGCGGGCATCCAGGCTGTCGTAGGGGGAGCGCAGGGCCAGGCCTCCCCGGGGGATCACCCCCAGGCCCCGCCAGGGTTGGTCCACCGGGGTGAACACCTCCTCCAGCAGGGCCCGCGCAGCGGGGTTTCCCTCAGAGCGCACCACCCGCTGGTAGGCGTTGGCCACCCGGGGGGTGCCCCCCTCCAGGAGCTCCACGGCCTCCAGAAGCCCGCCCAGCAAATCCGCCGGCTCAAAGCCCGTCACCACCACCGGCACCTGGAAGCGCCCCACCAGCTCCTCCAGCTCCGCCGTGCCCATCACGCTGCACACATGGCCCGCCGCCAGGAAAGCCTCCACCTGGTTGGCCGGGTCCGAAAGGATCGCCTCCATGGCGGGCACCACCCGCACATGGGCAGGAAGGAGGAAGAGATTGGTCAGCCCCAGGTCCATCGCCTGGCGGGCCAGCAGGGCCGTGGCGGGGGCGGTGGTTTCAAAACCCACCGCCAGAAACACCACCTGCTGGTGCGGCGCGCCCTGGGCCAGGCCAAGGGCTTCCCTGGGACCCGTGACCAGCCGCACGTTCCCCCCGGCCGCCCGCACCCCCAACAGGTCCACCCCCGGTTGTGTGCCAGGCACCCGCAGCATGTCGCCATAGGTGCAGAGCACCACGCCAGGGGTGAGGGCCAGGGCCAGGGCCTGGTCGATCGTGGCCGCGGGTGTCACACACACCGGGCAGCCCGGCCCATGGATCAGCCGCAGCTCCGGAGGAAGCAGTTGGTCAAGCCCCCAGCGCAGAAGGCTGTGGGTTTGCCCACCGCACACCTCCATCACCGTCCAAGGGCGGCTGAGCCGTTCCGCCAGCCCCTTGGCCAGGGAGGGTACGGCAGCGGCAGGGGGGGGGCTGCTCACCAGGGCCCGGGGGCATCCCTTGCCGCAGCGGGCTGGAAGGTTTGCAGCATGCGCATGTATTGCACCCGTTCGTACTCCTCCGGGTTGGGGCAACGCCCTTGGCCCATGCAGCCGATCACGTCCCGCACCCCAGCGTAGGAATGGTCGTGCAACCAGAGGCTGAGTTCGTCCTCGAGGGTGCGCAGCCGTCCCGGGCCATGGCGCAGAAGCGCTCCCACCACCTGGGTGACGCAGGCGCCAGCCATCAGCAGGCGCACCACGTCGCCGCCGCGATGGACACCGCTGGAGGCCGCCAGATCCAGGGCAAAGCGGCCATGGAGCAGGGCAATCCAACGGAGGGGAAGCCGCAGATCATGGGGGGTAGAGAGGAGAAGGTTGGGGCTGTGCTCCAGCGCCTCGATGTCGATGTCCGGCTGGTAGAAACGGTTGAACAGGGTGAGGCCATCGGCGCCGGCGGCGGCCAGTCGCTTGGCCATGGCGGCCATGTTGGTGAAGAAGGGACCCAACTTCACCGCCAAGGGCAGCCCCACCTCGGCGCGGACCTCCCGCACGATCTCTTCCACTTCGGCTTCGATGGCGGCACTGCTGCGGTCGGGATCGGTGGGAAGCGAGAAGATGTTCAGTTCGATGGCACTGGCGCCCGCCGCTTCAAGCTGCCGGGCAAAGCGCACCCAACTGCCGGGATGGTGGCCGTTGAGGCTGGCGATGATGGGAATCCCCAGCCGACGACGGGCTTGCTCCAAATGGCGTAAATAAAGCTCGGACCCCCCATGGAACAGGCTGGCCTGCGGCAGATAGGTGAGGGATTCTCCATAGCTGTCCGTTCCTTGAAGGCTCAGGTGATGCAGGTTGAGCTGCTCCTGCTCCAGTTGTTCTTCAAACAGGGAATGGAGCACGATGGCGGCGGCCCCTTCCTCCTCAAGCCTCCGCAGATTGGCGGGATCTTCGCTGAGGGGGGCCGCAGCCCCCACCACCAAGGGGCTACGCAGGGGAAGGCCAAGCCAGGTGGTGGAGAGGTCCGGCCGGTCCATGGTTGCCAAGCCAAGGGGCACAGGGGGTTCCTATCATTGTGGAGGTTGTGGCGGCCCTCGGCGGGGTTGCTGGGCGAAGGCTTCTGCCAAAGTGTTGTTTAAGATTTCAGACCCGGTGTTGATTCCCTTCTCGGTGCCTTGGCAAAGGGGAACCGCGGTCGTCGTCACCGTGCTCGCGATCCGCTACGTGCCGTGGCGCATGGGCAACACGCTCAATCTCGACAACCCCCAGGCCGCCTGCCTGAGCGTGGTGTTGCTGGTGGCTGAGTTTCTCCTCCTGGGCCATGGGTTCTTATTGATGTGGTTGAGCGCTCTGGGGGGTGCGGACTCTCGGAGGGAGATCGAGGCTGCCGCTAACCGGCTGGAAGCGGATCGGCACACCTGCCCCGGGGACCTGCCAACGGTGGCCGTGCTGGTACCCACCTTCGGTGAACCCCAGGAACTGGTGTTGCGTTGCCTGCGGGGTGCTTTGGCCCTCGACTACCCGAAGCTGGAGGTATGGCTTCTCGACGATAGCCATCGCTCCGAGCTCCACAACCTCTGTGCCCAGATGGGATGCCGCTATCTGGCGCGAGGCGATCGACGCCATGCCAAAGCGGGCAACCTCAACCATGCCCTGCTCCATGTGACGGCCGAGTTGATCGCTGTGTTGGATGCGGATGTGGTGCCACTGGCCAATTTCCTCACCCGCACGGTGGGATTGTTCAGGGACCCACTGGTGGGTTTTGTGCAAACCCCCCAGAGTTACATGGGCGCTGACCCCATGATGCGGAACCTGCGCCTGGAGCGCTGGCTGATGCCCGATGAAGAATCCTTCTATCGCTGGATCGAGCCCAGCCGGGATCGTCTCTCGGCTGTGGTGTGCGCGGGCACATCGTTTGTGATGCGGCGATCAGCCCTTTGTGCCGTGGGAGGGTTTGAAACCGCCACCACCTCGGAGGATCTGGCCACGGGGATCCGCATGGTCGCGGCGGGCTACAGGGGGCTTTACGTGGCTGAAAAGCTCAGTGCGGGAATGGCTCCCCTCACCATGGCCGCCATGGTTGTTCAACGCTGCCGTTGGGCAAGTGGCACCTTGCAAGTGCTCCGAACCGGCGCGAATCCCCTCAGAATTCCTGGCCTCAAGCCCCTGCAGCGCCTCGCCTACATGGAAGGCATCCTCCACTGGCTGCTGGTTTTCCCTTTTCTGACCCTGGTGGCAGCGCCCCTTTTGATCGCCCAGGCGCACCTCTCCCCCCCTACGCCTCAGCTCCAGCGGGCTTTGGGATGTTGCCTTGCCCTTTTATTTGAGCCAGATTTTGCTGATTCGCTGGTATAGCCAGCATGCGCGTAGTGCGGTGATGCCAGAGCTCTACCGCTGGGTGTTGGCCTTCCCCATGGCAAAAACCGTCTGGGCCGTGCTCTGGGGTCGCCCGACCTCGTTTCACGTCACCCCCAAGGGGGGAGGCATCGCGCGGGGAGTGGGTGCCAATAGGTCGTTGTTGTGGCCGTTGCTTGGATTTCTTTGCCTCCAGCTGCTGGCTGGGGTCCAGCTGATGCTTTCCCCGACAAGCATGATCCAGGCTGGTGTGGGGTTGGCCTGGGCACTCTTGAACGGCCTGATGATCCTGGTGGCGATCCGCAGCTGCTGGGACAGGCCCCGGGAGGATGCCATTCCCTGGTTAGCTCCCCAGCTGGATGGGGTCTTGCACATGGGTGCGGGATCCGATGACGTTCCGGTGCGGGTGACTGCAATCAGCGAGGCCGGCTGTGAAGTGCTGCTTCGGCCCGGAGCCCTTGCGGAACGGGTGGACGCTCAGGGTCAAGGGATGCGGGGGCCGTGGCATGTCACCTTGGGGCATCGCCTGTTGGCGATGGATTGGCCGGTGAAGCTGGAGTGTGTGTCGCGTGGGGGGAGGAGGAAGGAAACAAGGCAACTTGGCATGAGCTGGGCTGATCTCAACGCCCACCAGCGGGATCAACTGGAAACCTATCTGTATCGCAGACCTGGGCTCTGGCCCTCAATCAAAGCCCCTTGGGATCTTGTCGCCCTGCCGAAGGTGGCGGGCTTGCTGATGCGGCGGGTGGGGGCGGAGGGTTGGTTTCAACGCAGCTTGATGCCGATCCGCTGATGGTGCGTCCTGGTCAAGGGTGGTAACGGCAGTTACACTAATGAGTCTCAGGATGCATTAGCACAGCATTGGTTTATATCTAAGGAATATGTCCAAGAAAAAGCACAAACACGATTCTTCTCTCTCCCTCGCCGATGGGACTGGCGAAGAGCCCTATCGCCCCGCCCCCATGCTGGATGACTTCAGCGCCCACTCCGAAGGGCGCCCGCCCAAGCTGGATCGAAAGTTCTACGAGAAAGAACTGGGCCGGTTGCAGGTGGAACTGGTGAAGATGCAGTACTGGACCAAACACACGGGCTTTCGCCTGCTCGTGCTGTTCGAGGGGCGGGATGCAGCCGGTAAGGGGGGCACGATCAAGCGCATCACCGAACCGCTCAATCCCAGGGGATGCAATGTCATCGCCCTTGGCACCCCAACGGATCGGCAAAAGAGCCAGTGGTATTTCCAGCGCTATGTGGAGCACCTCCCCGCGGGGGGTGAAATCGTGCTATTTGATCGCAGCTGGTACAACCGGGCTGGGGTGGAGAAGGTGATGGGTTTCTGCACCCCCAAGGAGGTGGAGGAATTTCTTCTCTCCTGTCCGGAATTTGAGCGCATGCTGGTGCGCTGCGGCATCACCCTGATCAAGTATTGGTTCTCCGTCAGTGATGAGGAACAGGAGGCCCGCTTCAGCTCACGCATCAAGGACCCTGCTCGCCGATGGAAGCTCAGCCCGATGGATTTGGAATCCCGGGACCGTTGGGTGGACTTTTCCAAAGCGAAGGACGAGATGTTTGCCCACACCAACATCCCCGAGGCCCCATGGTTCACCGTGGAGGCCGACGACAAGCGCAGGGCACGGCTGAATTGCATCAACCATCTGTTGAGCAAGGTGCCCTATGAGGACATGACGCCCGAGGAGATCAAACTGCCACCAAGAAAAACAGGAGGCGAATACAAACGCCCCCCGCTCAGCGAACAGTTTTTTGTCCCCAACTGTTATCCCATGGCAGGGCTAGGCCAGGGGCAGAGCAACAACTCGGGCTGACGAATGGTGCGCCAATCTCCACTGGGGGTACTCACTTCCAAGCCAATCGAGGCTTCACCCCCCACGGCGCCCATGCTTTCCAACCAGCCGATGGCATCGGCAATGGCCTCATCGATCGTTTCATAGACGCCATCGAGATGGGGATGGGGTTGGTGAAAACCATCGATCAGGCGGTAGTCACGACGCTGGAGGGCCGCGAACAGTGTGCTTGGTTTTGCTGACATGCCCTTGGCAATCGCTGGAGCCATGTTTACCTCCTCAATGTTTTCGTAATCCTTGGATGGTTGCGGCTCGGCTGTTGTCGTGTTCGACACCATCACATGTGACGAACCATTCCGTTCTGTGTGGTTTGCGCTCTAGACGCATTCAGCCGAAGAGATCGGTCCGCAAATCCTCCAGGTGGCGGGTGCCGGTGGGGTGCGTTTCACCATAGTCACAAGGAACGCAATCGGTCAGCAGGAGGGTGGGTTCGGGTTTGGCCGCCACCAGCACATCCCCGTGGGGCCCGCAGATCACACTGTTGCCCAGGTAGGACGCCATGGGCCGACCGTTCACCGTTTCCTCCCCACAGCGGTTGGCGTAGGCCACAAAGCAACGATTTTCAAAGGCGTGGGCCGGCAAGAGGGTGCGGGAAATGTCCGGATAGGGGCGATCGGTGCGGCGGCCATCGCTCAGAAGGGCCCATGTGTCGGCAGCGGTGGGGATCAGCACCACTTGGGCACCGAGCAGGGCCAGTTTGCGGGTGAGTTCAGGAAACTCGGCCTCATAGCAATTGAGCAGACCCACTCCGATGCCATTCACCTGTTGCACCGTGAAGGCAGGCCCTTCCTCCGCTGCCTGGTAGCCCGGGGTCCAGCAGAGCTTTTCATCGGGTCCCCAGAGATGGGTTTTGCGGTAATTGCGCAGCAGAATCCCATCAGGTCCGAAGAGGGCAATGGCGTCGTAGAAGCGCTCCTGGCCAGCCACGGTGGCCCGCTCCGGATAGGGGCAGGCCAGGGCCATCCCATGGCGCCGGGCCGTGGCGGCCACCTGCTGCAGGCTGGGGCCATCCACCGGCTCCGCCAAAGCCCTCGCCAACTCGGGAGTGACGATATAACCACTGAGATAGAGCTCAGGGAAGGCCAAGAGCTGGGCACCATGGCCAGCGGCAATGGCGGCAACGGTCTCAAGCCGGGCAAGGTTGGCCCTTACAGCGTCAGGGGTGGCCGCATCCCCCGTGCCCTGCCAAAGGGCCAACCGCAATCCCTGGCCCGGGGCTGGGGGTAGGGGCCAGAGGCAGCTCTGGAGGCGATAGGTCTGGTCCATCACGTCACTCTCGGGTCGTCAGGCCGGCAGGGCCCAGGGGTTGAGACCCAAATCCGCCCCGATGCGATGGGCGCAGGCAAAGCCGCTGAAGGCCACCGCGTTGAGCCCCTGCCCCGGGAAGCAGGAATCCCCAACGCAGTAGAGCCCACGCACACCTGTGCGGTTGAAGGGCATGGGCAACAGACCTGGCAGACGCAGGGAGGGGATTGGCCCATAGGTGCCGCCCATGCGCCCCAGAAAGCGCCTGTGGCTGCGGGGCGTGCCCACTTCCCGGTGGCGGATGGCCCCGCCAAGGCCGGGAAGGATGGCCTCGAGGCGTGCGATGAGCCGGGTGGCGTCGGCGCGTTTTTTGGCCTGGTAGGCCGTCGGGGAGAGCCCTTGCCACGCTTCGATGGCACTGGGGGTGAAGGTGTGGAGAATATGGCAACCCGCCGGGGCGAGGGTGGGGTCGAGCAGGGTGGGCATCGACACAAAGATCACCCCCTGCTCCGCTTCCATCTCCCCCCACCGCTCCAGCAGGAGGTGGTGGCAGTGGAAATCCTCAGGAACCACGGAGGCATCAATGCCGAGGTGCAGCGAGAGGAAGGAGGGGGAGGGGCTGTAGCGGCGGCGCCAGGTGGATTCCGCAGCGGGGGTGTGGGCCCCATCCACCAGGGGATGGGCAAGGGAGCCGTTGGCGTTGCTGGGGCCAGAGAAGGTGTCCCAGCGGGTGGCATTGCTCACCACCCTGTGGGCCCGGATCGTTTCGCCACTGGCCAGTTTCACCCCCACCGCTTTGGCCAGGGGTCCATCCCCTTCGATCAG
>JAYKHG010000117.1:0-25040 GCA_035284825.1 Cyanobacteriota bacterium | reverse complement strand
GGCTGGATTTGGAGGCTTACCCGCAAAGGATTTATCCCCAGGGAACCCTGTTCTCGAATGTGGTGGGTTTTTTGAACCTCGATCGCATTCCCCAGGCGGGATTGGAGCAAAGTCGGGATCAGGATTTGAAACGTCAAGAGAGCTCATTCAGCATGCGCCGTGGGGGTGATGGCACGCCCCTTCCCGATGGATTGCAAGCAGGATCCCTCTACGGGGACGACCTGCGGCTTCAACTCACCCTTGATGCTCGCTTGCAGCAAGTGGCCCAGCAGGCCGTTGGCAAACAGATGCGGCAATGGAATGCCAAACGCGGCGTGGCGTTGGTCATGGATGCCCATTCGGGTGAATTGTTGGCGCTTGCCTCCACGCCAACCTATGACCCCAATCGTTATTGGGAGTTCAATCCCGGCTCCTTCAGGGAATGGTCTGTTCAGGATCTCTATGAACCTGGATCCACCTTCAAACCCATCAATTTGGCCATTGCCCTCCAGGAAAAAGCCATTGATCCCCATGGCACCGTGAACGACACGGGCCAAATCACCATTGGCGGCTGGCCCATCTTCAATTCCAACCGTCGCGCCAATGGTGTCATTGATTTCCCAACGGTTCTTCAGGTCTCCAGCAACGTGGGCATGGTGGATGCCATGCGACACCTCAAGCGCGAAACCTTCTGGAGGTGGCTCAATACTATTGGCATCAACGATGTGCCGGACACGGATCTACCAGGTGCCGTGGCAGGGCAACTGAAATCCAAGCAGGAGTTCATCTCGGGAGCCATCGAACCCGCCACGGCCGCCTTCGGCCAAGGGTTTTCCTTGACTCCCCTCAAGCTGGTGCAACTCCATGGGATGCTGGCCAATGGTGGGCGATTGGTCAGCCCCCACATCACCCGTGGTTTGAGATCTGGGGAAGGTTTGGCTTCTCCCCCAGCCCAGCGGGGGGTTCAGTTGCTGGATCCGAAGGTCACCCAGCAGGTGGTGGATTGGATGGAAACGGTGGTGGACAAGGGAACAGGAAAGGGCATCAAAATTCCCGGCTACAGAATTGCGGGGAAAACGGGCACGGCCCAAAAAGCCGAAAATGGGGTGTACATCCCTGGAGCACGAATTACAAGTTTCGTGGCAATCCTGCCGGTTGAGAATCCCCGCTACGTGGTGCTCGTGGTGATGGACGAACCGCAGGGAGGAAATGCCTATGGATCCACCGTTGCCTTGCCCGTAGCCCGCCAGATTGTGGAGGCCCTGCTCGTGCTGGAGAAGATCCCCCCCTCACGCCCCGAACGAATGTCGCCGAAACCCCAGCTGGTCCGTCCCCCGGCATGAACCGGTCAGCCGCGCTTGTATGGATTCCCACAAGGCCAGCCCCCTCGACTGGGCTTGGATTCGTGCCACCGTTAGCTTGAAAAGAAAGTCTCCGGTCGTTTCACCGCATGGCCAATCTCCTTGAACAACTTGCCACCATGACCGTTGTGGTGGCCGACACGGGCGATATCGAGGCCATTCGCCAGTTCACCCCCAGGGATGCCACAACCAATCCCTCCCTCATCCTTGCCGCTGCCCAGATTCCGACCTACCAGAATTTGATCGACCGATCCCTTGCGGAATCGAGGCAGGTGATCGGCGAGAGCGCACCCGTCGAGGACGTGGTGTCAGAAGCCCTGGATGAAATCAGTGTCACCTTTGGCAAGGAGATCCTGAGGATCGTGCCGGGTCGGGTCTCCACTGAAGTGGATGCGAGATTGAGCTACGACACGGAAGCCACGGTTCAAAAGGCAAGGAAACTGATTGGGCTCTATGAGCAGGCAGGGGTCAGCAGGGAAAGAGTGCTGATCAAGATTGCCTCCACATGGGAAGGGATTCGAGCGGCCGAACGTTTGGAACGGGAAGGGATCCATTGCAATCTCACCCTTTTGTTTGGTTTTGCCCAGGCCGTGGCCTGTGCCGAGGCCAATGTCACCCTGATCTCGCCATTTGTTGGTCGTATCCTGGATTGGTATAAGGCGTCGACGGGGCGTGAAAGCTATCCAGGCCCCGAAGATCCAGGGGTGATTTCAGTGACAAGAATTTTCAACTACTACAAAACCTATGGCTACAAAACAGAAGTTATGGGAGCTAGTTTCAGGAATATCGATGAGATCATTGAACTGGCTGGCTGTGATTTATTAACCATCTCTCCGGCCCTGATGGAGCAGCTGCGCGGCAAAGAAGGTGTTCTGCCCCGCAAGCTCACTGCAGATGCACCTGGGGTATCGGAAGCACAGATTCACCTGGACAGGGAATTGTTTGACAGCTTGATGGCCCAGGATCAGATGGCCACTGAAAAACTTGATGAAGGCATCCGCGGCTTTACAAAAGCCATCGAAACCCTCGAAGTGCAACTTGCCCACCGTCTGGCCAGCCTCGAGGGCAAAGCCGCCTTCACCCATGCTGTGCACGAGATCTTTCTCCTCAATGACCTCGATGGCGATGGTTGCATCACCCGGGAGGAGTGGCTGGGCAGCGATGCGGTGTTTGATGCCCTCGACACGGATCAGGATGGTCGACTCGCTCCGGAAGATGTCCGCGGAGGCCTCGGTGCAGCACTTTCCCTGCGCCGATAGGGACAGGTTTGACTGTTGTTAACCTCATTCGCGCTGATCGGCACTACATTAAAAGTCAGTTCGCTGTTTGAAATGAACGCTCTTGATACCATGCGCGCGCTTGCCAATTCTGGCGAGGTGATCGATGTGCCCGCCGGAAGCACTGTTTTCACCGCAGGCGAATCAGGGGACTGCATGTTCGGCCTTCTGGAGGGCACGGTGGATCTAACGTGGAACGGGGCCAACGGCCACGAAAGAATCGAAGCTGGCGATGTGTTTGGTGCCGGTGCGTTGGTCACCCCTGAGCATCGTCGTTTTGGCAATGCGATTGCGCTCACGGACTGCAAACTGCTTGTGATGAACAAGGAGAAGTTCTTGTTTGCCGTGCAAGAGTCACCAATGTTTGCAATCGAACTCCTCGGCTCCATCGACCAACGCCTCCGTGAACTCAAGGGGTGTGATCGTTCCTATCCCCGTTGAAAGAGCAAACGCTTAATCACCCGTTGAGCGATATCACCGTATCCCATCTCCCCTGAGAGAATTTGGGCAATGCGCTGTGGTGCTGTTGGCCGTTTGAGACCCAATTGATATCCCACGCGGGGCAGGCGGTAAAACACCTGGGCAATCCTTTTTCCCCAGGCCATGGATTCTCCCCAGTCCCTTCGCATCGAGGCGGTGTAGGCCCTCAGGGCCTGGGGATCTCCGGCAAGCCAGGAGTCCAAAGCTTCTGCTCCCTTGCAACCGCTCATGAGGGATGGGCGGAGGCCCTCCGCTAAAAACGGATCACAGAGAGAGGCGGCATCACCCGCCACCACAACCCCATCCCCATCAAGGGGATGGTGACCATCCCAAACCCTCAGGCGGGAGGCTTGGCGTTGGCCCGCATCGGGCGTCAGTCCCAGGGCCGGCAGCAGCCGTTGGAGCACCGCCTCACCATCCACTTCTGCCTGACCGATAAACGTGCCAAGGCCAATGCTGTAGCCATCTTGCCTGGGGAAGGCCCAACAAAAGCCCTGGGGAACGGATCCAAAATCAAAGTAGGCCATCCCCTGCTCCCGTATGGGACACTCCACTTCCACCGACAGGGTGGAGGCATAACGGGGGCGGGGGGGGCCCAGCCCAAGGTGGCTCGCCAGGGAGGAGGAGGATCCATCGGCAATCAGCAGGCTGCGGGTCCGCCAGGGCACGCCGTTTTGATCAATAACCTCCCAGAGATCGCCCCTGCGTTGCGCAGAGACTATCGCTCTCGACGTGTGAATGGTTGCACCGACCTTTTCAGCTTGGTCGGCAAGAAAAGCATCCAGGACGGACCGTCGCACAATCCAAAAGGGAGCTTCCCCAGGAAGACTCGCCTGCACCGGATCTTCAAAGGTCCATGTGAAACGCACATCCCTGATGACCTGATCGACAGCGGGAGAAAGGTCAAAGGGGAACCATCGCTGCACGGAGGCAGCCATTCCTCCCCCACAGGGCTTCCTACGACCTGCGGGCTCCCGATCAAAAATCAAGACATCTCTGCCTCGATTCGCCAGGTGGAATGCCGCCGCACAACCTGCCGGACCAGCCCCGACCACAATGATGTCCGCGGGACGGGCCTGATGGTCACCCATGAACGACCTTCCTAAACCTTAAGGATCTCAGCTTCTTTCTCTGTCAAGTGCTTTTCAAGTTCAACAATAAAGCGGTCTGTGACCTTTTGAATCTTGTCCTGCTCGTCCCGGGACTGGTCTTCAGAGAGGTCCCCGTCCTTCTCCTGTTTTTTTATCCGATCTATAGCATCTCTGCGAAGATTCCTCAGGGAAACTTTACCCTCCTCAGCATATTTTGCGGCGATCTTACAGAGATCCTTGCGACGATCCTCCGTCAGGGGAGGGATATTAATTCTAATCAACCTGCCATCGTTATTAGGCGTCAAGCCAAGATCACTCATGGCAATGGCTTTCTCAATCAGTGAAACCGAGCTGGCATCAAATGGCTGAATCTGAATGGTTTGCGAATCCGGAGTAGACAGTGAAGCCAATGATTTCAATGGGGTGTCAGCTCCGTAGTATTCAACAACAACCTTATCGAGCAAGGCAGGGTTTGCACGGCCGGTGCGAATGGTATTGAAATTGCGCTGGGTGGCTTCCACCGATTTACGCATACTGGCTTCAAGATCCATAGGGGAGAACTCAATGAATGGTAAAGATCACGGATGGGGATGTAACGCTGACACAATCCGCGTGCCGATAGGCTCTCCCCCCACGGCTCGAGAGATGTTGCCGCGGCCAAAGAGGTCAAAGACAACAATTGGAATCGAGTTATCCTTGCATAGGGCAATTGCCGTGCCGTCCATCACTTCAAGCTCGCCGCTGAGCACATCCATGAATGTCAGCGTTTCATAGCGGATGGCATCGGGGTACCGGGCGGGATCTTTGTTATATACGCCATCTACTTTCGTGGCCTTAAACACAACATCAGCATTGATTTCCGCAGCCCTCAGCGCTGCAGTTGTGTCCGTCGTGAAAAAGGGGTTGCCACAACCTGCCGCAAAAATGACCACCCGTCCCTTTTCAAGGTGGCGGATAGCTCTTCGCCGGATGTAGGGCTCAGCCACTTCCTGCATCGAGATTGCACTCTGCACTCGGGTTGGCACATTGGCCCTCTCAAGACCATCCTGCAAAGTGATGGCATTCATCACCGTGGCAAGCATGCCGACATAGTCGGCTGTGGCGCGATCCATGCCCGCGGCGGACCCCTTCAACCCACGGAAAATATTGCCGCCACCCACCACGATGGCCAGTTGAGTGCCATCAGCCACCACGTCTGCCACATCGGCAGCAATGGACTGAACGATGGCTGGGTCGATGCCATACCCCTGGTTCCCCATCAGCGCCTCTCCGCTGAGCTTGAGCAACACACGCCGATAGGGTGTCATTCCAGTGATCCGACCGGACAAACCCGCCGAACAGTAGCAAGCCCCCTGGGCCCATCCCCCACAACGGCGGCCCCTGCTGTGAAACTAATACTCAATGCCCGCCTGGGCACGAACCCCCTGTTCCCGAAAGGGGTGACGCACCATCCGCATCTCGGTCACAAGATCCGCGGCCTCAATCAGGGCATCAGGGGCTCCCCGTCCGGTCAGGGCCACGTGGGTGAGCGGTGGCCGGGCCCGCACCCCCTCCAGGAGCTCCTCAAGGGGCAGGTATCCAAGCTTCAGGGCCACGTTCACCTCATCGAGGACCACGAGCTTCCATGCGGGGCTCTGGAGATGGCTGAGGGCCTGACGCCAGGCCGTGGCGACCGCCCTTTGATCCCTTTCCCGATCCTGGGTTTCCCAGGTGAAACCCTCCCCGAGAGCCTGAAAGTGCAGATCCTCCCCAAAGCGGTTGAACGCAGCCAACTCACCCGGCTGCCATCCCCCTTTGATGAATTGAATGACGGAAACCCGCTGGCCGTGGCCCAGCATCCGCAGCGCCAATCCCAGCGCAGCGGTGGTTTTTCCTTTCCCTTCGCCGGTGAACACCAACACCAGGCCTTTTTCCACCTGGCGGGTCTCCAGGCGCTTCTGCTGCACTTGGCGCCTGCGCTCCATGCGTCGCTGATAGGAGTCCCGGTCGGTTTCCGGAGCCCCCATTCCCCCCTGTCCCAATTCAGCAGCCACCGCATCCAGCGATTGGTCCTCCCCCCCCACCGACAGCCGATCCATGGAGCTTCTCCGCACCGATGCCCACTTTGCCTGGGATGTCAGCTGGCCTGACGGCGGGCAAGGGCAGCATCCACGGCCTGCTGTTGATCCCTTCTCGTGATCCAGTGGTGATAAGTGCGGTTATGGATCCCCACGGAGTGGCCCATCATCCGGGCAGCGACCGTATCGGGCAGGCCGATGTGGATGGTGCGCACGGCCCAGGCATGGCGAAGGTCGTAGGGCGTGAGGGGCAACCCGTAGCGATGAAACTGCTCGGACACCCGCTGCCCCACGGTGCGCAGGGACGTGGTCCGCAGATCGGTTTTGACAGCGGGCAGGGCCTGCCGGTCGATGGCCAATCGCTCCAAATCAAAGTGCTCCACCCACTCGGGCTGGAAGGGCCACACCTGGTGTTCGCCTGTCTTGCTGGTGGGCAACACGCGAACAACCTTGTCTCCACCGCTGGTCAGGGAGGAAAAATCAGAGAAGAACACTTCATGATTGCGCAGCCCATAGGTGGCCATCAGCCCATACACCAGGCGCCAATGGGGATTGGAAATCTGCTCGAAGACCTGGAGAATTTGGGCATCACTTGGCAGGGGCCGAAAGCGGGCCGCATGGAGCCCATAACCCCGTCCCTGCTCCTGCCAATCCGGGGGAAGGGGAACGGCCTGGTGCTTGGCCAGGGCTCCCAACACCAGGGCACACTGTTGTCGGCTGCGGCTGGCAACGGGATAACTGTCAAGCACCCTCATCAACAGAGGGGCATCCAGCCTCTGGTGGCCTGGACCCCCTATGGCCAGAAGGCGATGCAGGTAGGGCTGATAGGCCGAACGCCAGGTGCTGCGAGCTCCGGAGGGTGAGCGACGACGGCGGGGGTCCTGGAGAAAGGCCCGGTGAAAGGAGGCCATGATCTCCTTGAGCGCATGGGCCTCAACGCTGCTGGCCGCCCCAATGGGCTCTGCGGGCTGCGCCTCCAGCGGCATGGCTGGGTCGTGGGCTGACGACGGCCAGTCTGGCCAGCGAAAGGTGCCTCGCTCCAGGTGTTGCCGCACTTGATGCAAGTGAACCAGCGCCTCTCCGATGGCGTCTTCAGAGGCTCGCAGCCCCAGGCTCAACCGCTGGATCGTTGCCTTGGTGTGGCAGCTTCCCGGTCGAGGGGGCAACGGACCTCTGAGACCCAGGCGCTGGCCCCGGAGCTCCAGGCGCCAGGACGTGCCCGAATCAGCCAGCTCTTGGTTGGCCAGCTTCACGGCTGCCTTCAGTCCGGAAGGGGTGGGGATGGGGTGGGACACAGCCGTGGCCTCTGGTTGGAAGGCGGCCCGTGGGAGGGAACGTAGCGGGGGAGGGCCGCAGTGGCCAGGGGTGAACCCCATCACCCGTCTAGCTGGAGTTACGCTCGCGGAGCGTTACCGGAGGGCAGGGCATGGCAAAGGTCGGCGTGTTGCTGCTGAACCTTGGCGGGCCTGAACGCATCCAGGATGTCGCCCCCTTCCTCTATAACCTGTTTTCAGATCCTGAAATCATTCGGCTGCCCATCCCCGCCCTGCAACGCCCCTTGGCGTGGCTGGTGAGCACCCTTCGCAGCAGCAAATCCCAGGATGCCTATCGGGCCATCGGTGGTGGTTCACCCCTCCGCCGCATCACAGAGCAGCAGGCCAGGGAGCTCCAAAGCTTGCTGCGTCAGCGGGCGATCGATGCCACCACCTATGTGGCCATGCGCTACTGGCATCCATTCACCGAGTCTGCCGTGGCGGACATGAAGGCAGACGCCATGGATGAGGTGGTGGTGCTCCCCCTCTATCCACAGTTCTCCATCAGCACCAGCGGCTCCAGCTTCCGGGAATTGCAGCGGTTGCGTCAAAGCGATCCCCAGTTCAGCCAGCTCCCCATTCGCTGCATCCGGAGTTGGTATGACCACCCTGGCTACATCCAGGCGATGGTGGGCCTCATTGTCGAAAAAATCAAAGAGGCAGACGACCCCAGCAGCGCCCACGTGTTCTTCAGTGCCCATGGGGTGCCGAAAAGTTATGTGGATGAGGCCGGCGACCCTTACCAAAGGGAGATCGAATCCTGTACCCGCTTGATCATGGCCGCGCTGGAAAACGAATTGGGCCATGCCAATCCCCACACGTTGGCCTACCAGAGCAAGGTGGGTCCGGTGGAATGGCTCAAGCCCTATACGGAAGATGCCCTTAGGGAGCTGGGGGAGGTTGGCGTGAAGGATCTGGTGGTGGTGCCCATCAGCTTTGTGAGCGAGCACATCGAAACCCTTGAAGAGATCGACCTCGAATACGCGGAGATTGCCCACGAGGCCGGGATCGCCAATTTTCTCAGGGTTCCCGCCCTGAACACAGATTCCACCTTCATCTCCGGCCTGGCAGACCTGGTGGCAGGGGCCCTGGAGGGACCGGAAGTCAATTTGGATCAGGCGGCCCAGCTTCCCAAAAAAGTGAAGCTCTATCCCCAGGACAAATGGGCCTGGGGGTGGAACAACAGTTCCGAAGTGTGGAATGGTCGCCTGGCGATGTTGGGGTTCTCGGCCTTTCTCATTGAATTGCTGAGTGGCAAGGGGCCTTTGCATGCCATTGGGCTGCTCTGATCCCTCACCGCGGATGCCCAATCCCCGTTGGGGGATGGCCCTGGTTGGTGCGTTGATCGGACTGTCCCAGGCCCCGATGGCCACCCAGGCCAACCCGGGGGTGTCCTGGGGCCGGGGCAGCTTTCCCGTGGCGAGTTTTGTGGGTTACACCAGCCCTTTCGGTGTTCGGGTTCATCCGATCACAGGAGGTTTGCGACCCCACACGGGATTGGACATTGCGGCGCCCCTGGGATCGGCGGTCAGGAACTGGTGGAGTGGCAGGTTGGTGGCAACACTGAACGATTCCGGCTGTGGAAATGGGCTGCTGATCCGATCAGGCCCCTATGAGCATCTTTACTGTCACCTGGCAGGTCGGGTCGAGGGCGACACATATCGCAGCGGAGCTGTGGTCCTCCGCGTTGGTCAGCGACTCCTCACTGGGCAGACCATCGGCCACGTTGGCCAGACGGGCAGCTCCACCGGACCACATCTGCACTGGGGGCTTCGCTACGACAACCGGTGGCTCGACCCGGCAGCCGTGCTGAGGGCCCCCCTGTGGACCGTCGCCGCCAGCAGACAACCGGGCGCGGAGCTTTTAATGTTGGTCAGTTCCGATGATGGTGCTCACGGTAAGAGCTGCTCCATCTTTCCTCCTTCCTGCCTGCCCGCTGTGACCCTCACTCCCACCCCCTCCAACGAAGCAGCAGCCCAGCAACGTACCGCGAGGGTCACCTCCCTGGAAGCCCGCATCGAAGGGGACATGGCTCCCAGGCGTGTGACGGGGGGATATGCCCTGATGGATGCGCTCTACCGCCATGGGGTGCGCCACATTTTTGGTTACCCAGGCGGGGCCATCCTGCCGATCTATCACGAACTCCATAAAGCCGAAGAACGGGGCTGGCTCAGCCATATCCTCGTGAGACACGAACAGGGGGGTGCCCACGCCGCTGACGCCTACGCGAGAGCCACGGGCCAGGTGGGGGTCTGCTTTGGCACCTCAGGTCCTGGAGCCACCAACTTGGTGACCGGCATCGCGACCGCCTACATGGATTCCGTTCCCATGGTTGTGGTGACGGGCCAGGTTCCAAGGGCAGCGATCGGCACGGATGCCTTTCAAGAAATCGATATTTTTGGCATCACACTGCCGATCGTGAAGCATTCCTGGGTGGTGCGTGATCCCTCCCAGATTGGCCGAATCGTGGCGGAGGCATTCCTGATTGCCTCCTCAGGCCGTCCCGGTCCTGTTCTGATCGACGTGCCCAAGGATGTGGGGGCAGAGGAATTTGATTACATCCCCGTTCCCCCGGGGTCGGCCGTGCCAGCGGGTTTCCAAATCACCCCCAGCCCAAACCAGGGACGACTCCAAGGGGCGCTGGAATTGATTCGCCAAGCCCATCGCCCCCTGCTTTACGTCGGCGGCGGCGCCGTCAGCAGTGGGGCCCATCCGGAGGTGCAGGCGTTGGCGGAGCGTTTCCAAATCCCTGTCACCACCACCCTGATGGGGAAAGGTGCTTTTGATGAGCATGATCCCCTCTCCCTGGGCATGTTGGGAATGCATGGCACGGCCTATGCCAATTTTGCGGTCACCGAATGTGATCTCCTGATCGCTGTGGGGGCAAGGTTTGACGATCGGGTCACAGGTCGTCTGGATAGTTTTGCCCCCCGGGCACGGGTGATCCACATCGACATCGATGCTGCGGAGGTAGGGAAAAACCGGGTGCCTGAAGTGCCCATCATTGCCGATGTCAAGGCTGCTCTCTCTGGCCTGTTGGCCTTGAACGTGGGGGAGGAAAGCCAAGGCCGCACCGACGGTTGGCTCTCACAGATCGCCCTCTGGAAGCATCATTACCCCTTGGTGATTCCCTCTCCAGAAGGGGAGATCGCTCCGCAGGAAGTGGTGGTGGCCCTGCGGGAGCTCGCTCCCGACGCCTTCATCACCACGGATGTGGGTCAACACCAGATGTGGGCGGCCCAGTTTCTTCCCACGGGCCCCCGTCGCTGGATCAGCAGCGCGGGGCTCGGCACCATGGGCTATGGAATGCCAGCGGCCATGGGAGTTCAGGTGGCGCTCCCGGAAGCACAAGTCATCTGTGTCGCGGGAGATGCCAGTATTTTGATGAACATCCAGGAGCTGGGAACCCTCAGCCAATACGACTTGCCCGTCAAAGTGGTCGTCCTTAACAACGGTTGGCAAGGGATGGTGCGGCAGTGGCAGGAAAGCTTTTACGAAGAGCGCTATTCCGCCTCCGAGATGACTGGTGGGATGCCTGATTTCGTTGCTCTGGCCGAGTCTTTCGGCGTTCGGGGCATCCTGATCACCGAAAGGGCAGACCTGATCCCACAGTTAAAACAGGCCCTTGACCATCCGGGGCCTGTTTTCATCGATGTGAAAGTTCGACGCGGGGAGAACTGCTACCCCATGGTTCCCCCCGGAGCGAGCAATGCCCAGATGGTGGGTTTGCCCTCCCACCCGGAACTTGCCATCAACACCGTCCGGCACTGTGCCTCCTGTGGAGCAACCACAGCCAGCGAGCATCACTATTGCCCAAGCTGCGGTGCAAAACTCTGAGCTCACCGCTGTACCGCCCTGTTTTGATGAGCCGCGTGTTGAAGAGCAGCAGGATGCTTGCTGTTTGGCTGTCCACGATTTTTCTTTGGATGGGCATCATTGGCTTGGCTGTCCCCCCAGCCAGGGCTGCTGAAATCCTCAGTGTTCGCAGTGCAAACATCCTGCAAATCGGTGATCAAAACAGAAGTTATGGCGTCGAGCTGGCCTGCCTCAAGGTGGCTGATTCCAATGACCATGAGGCTCTTCACTGGCTGCAAAAACAGGCCACTCGGGGGACGAAGGTGAACCTGAGACCCATGGGCCAACGGGACGGAAGGCTGGTGGCCCAAGTGAGTGTTTTGAGAACAGGCGTGGATCTTGGCCAGGCCATGGTGGCCGAAGGTCTCGCTTCCAGCATTCCCTGCCTCGATGAACCTCCATCCCCTTGACCCATGGGCCTGAACCGCGCCGCGAAGGGAATCGTTTTGGTACCAAGTTTGCTCTTGGGGGGTGCCTTTCTGAGCGCAGCCGCCTGGATGGATGGCCCAGCTGCCCAAAACAGAGGTTTGGCCTTGGCTCTGGGGGCCGTGTTGATGGGAGGCGGAATCTTGGCCCAATTTCTTCCCACGGTCACCCCATCCCAGGACGACAGGGGCAAACCGTAAAGAGGCGTCTCACTTAGGTTGTTATCACCCTGGCCATCGACGGCTCCGGTGACCAGAGTGATTTCATGGCACTGGGAGTGGGTGGATGCCAAAGGCAACAGCAGGCGAGAGGCTCGTGGTCCCTTTTGGAGAGGTGGGACTGGCGGCAATTCCTGAAGTGGGGGGGAAAAACGCATCGCTCGGGGAGATGATCCACTCCCTGCAATCCCAAGGGGTCCGCGTGCCAGGGGGATTTGCCACCACGGCAGCGGCCTATCGCCTGTTTCTGGACACCAATGGACTGGGTCCAGCCCTGGATCGAGAGCTGGCCCAGCTCGACATCTCCAACCTTGGGGCCCTTCAGGTTGCGGGGCAGGCCTGTCGGGATCTGATCCGCAACGCCGTCCTTCCACCCCTTTTGGTGGATGACATTTTGGGGGCCTATCGGGGGTTGATCGCAGGACGGGAGCACCCACCCGCTGTTGCGGTGCGCTCCAGCGCCACCGCAGAGGATCTTCCGGAAGCCAGCTTTGCTGGTCAGCAGGATACGTTTCTCCATGTGGACGGCGAAAGCGCCTTGCTGGAGGCGACCCAGCGTTGTTATGCCTCGCTCTTCAACGATCGGGCGATTTCCTATCGACAGCATCACGGCTTTCGCCACGGCGACGTGGCCCTGTCGATCGGTGTCCAGGAGATGGTGCGTTCAGATCTGGGCGCAGCCGGGGTGATGTTCACACTGGATACGGAAACGGGTTTTCGTGATGTGGTGCTCCTGACAGCCGCCTACGGCTTGGGGGAAAACGTGGTGCAAGGCACAGTGAACCCCGATGAATGGCTGATCCACAAACCCACCTTGGAGCTGGGATTTGCCCCAATCATCGGTCGCCGGTTGGGCAGCAAAGCCCTACGCCTGATCCAGGGGAGCGATCAGGAGGGAAGGGCTCTCAAAAATCAGCCAGTGCCACAGGAGGATCAACAACGTTTTGCCATCAGCGATGCTGACGCCCTCACCCTGGCCCGATGGGCCTGTCTGGTGGAGCGTCACTACAGCCAACAACGGGGCTGTCCCACACCGATGGATCTGGAATGGGCAAAGGACGGGCTCAGCGGCGAACTCTTCATCCTTCAAGCACGGCCGGAAACCGTGGAATCTCGCCGGGGTGGTGCGGTGCTCCGCAGCTGGCACCTGGTCACTCAACCCGAGGCAGACCCCATTGTGACGGGGCGGGCCATTGGTGCCTCCATCAGCAGCGGATCGGCTCGGGTCCTTCAGGACCCCTCGGAGATCGGGCGGTTTCAACCAGGCGATCTCCTGGTGACCCGCCGAACGGATCCTGACTGGGAACCAATCCTCAAAAAGGCCAAAGGTGTGGTGACGGATCAAGGGGGCCGCACCTGCCATGCGGCCATCATTGCCAGGGAAATGGGCATCACCGCCATCGTGGGCACAGTGGAGGGCACCACGCGCATCAAGGATGGGGAGCCGATCACAGTGAGTTGTTGTGAAGGCGATCAGGGAAATGTGTATCAAGGCCGACTGGACTTTGAGGTGAAGGAACAACGGCTGGATGAGCTGCCATCCACAAACACCCAAGTGTTCATGAATGTGGGAAATCCGGAAGAGGTGTTTCAACTTGCCGCCATTCCCTGCGATGGAGTCGGCCTGGCACGATTGGAATTTATTATTGCCAATCACATCAAGGTGCATCCTCTTGCCCTCTTGACACCTGAACGAATCCAAAGCCAGGAGGAACGGGAAGAGATTAGGAAAATCACCAGTCATTATGGAGATCCCGCAGAATATTATGTGGATCTTCTTTCCCAGGGGATGGGGCGAATTGCCGCTGCTTTTTATCCCAGACCTGTGATCCTTCGGTTTTCAGACTTCAAGAGCAACGAATATGCACGCCTCTTGGGTGGCGCGGCCTTCGAACCGAAGGAGGAGAATCCGATGCTCGGCTGGCGCGGTGCCTCTCGCTATGTCTCCCCTGAGTTTCGAAGGGCTTTTGCCCTGGAATGTGAGGCCCTGCGCAGGGTGCGCGAACAGATGGGACTGGTGAATGTGATTCCCATGGTGCCGTTCTGTCGGACCCCGGAGGAGGCCGATCGGGTGCTTGCACTGATGGCCAGCCAAGGTTTGGTGCGAGGGGAACGGGGACTGCAGGTTTACGTGATGTGTGAACTGCCAAGCAATGTGGTGGCGGCCGAGGCCTTTGCCGAACGGTTTGACGGCTTTTCCATCGGATCCAATGACCTCACCCAACTCACATTGGGGCTGGATCGAGATTCAGCACTGATCGCCGATCTGTTTGATGAACGCCATCCAGCCGTAAAAACACTGATTCAGATGGCCATTGAAACGGCCCACCGTTGCGGACGTAAAATCGGAATCTGTGGTCAGGCACCGAGCGATTACCCAGAGTTTGCCCGTTTCCTGGTGGGCCTTGGAATCGATTCCATCAGCCTGAATCCCGATGCGGTGTTGCCGGCACGGTTGAAGGTTGCAGAGATCGAAAAAGACCTGCTGGGAACACTCCCAAGCGATGGTGGACAGCTAGGGTAATTTTTAAGCCTGTTCAGCCCCCACGATCCATGCCTTCCGGGCTCCGGGTGACAAGGATCGATCAACTGCCTGGCCAAGGTGTTTTCGGTCTCTGTGTCAACGGTGTCACCGTTGGGAGCCTCCCCAATCGGACCCATCTTGAGCTCACCGTGCACTCGGGGGAAGTGTTGTTGGAGGTGAATGGGGCGGGGAAACAGGCGCTCTTCTCTCTACTGGATGTTCCTGAAGGCTGCACGGCAAGGGCCCAGGTTGGCCGTCGTCGCAATTTGGGCATCGCGGAATCCAGCCACTACCTCCAGATGGAGCCAGTCCTGCTGGGCCTGCCTGATCGCACCCGTTTTCCCCTCAACCTCAGTGGGGCATCCGCCCTGGGATGGATCCAACAGAAGCGGTCCCTGGGGGAGCCCCTCAGCAACGTGCAGATCACTTATCTCCAGAGCCAACTCACGGCACAACAGGAATCCATTCCTTCAGTCTCTGCGGATGTTCCCTCCTTGAGGGAACTTGGCGCCTTCGCAGCCCTAGGGCTGGACACAGATGCCGAAGAAACCGACGTACGGGAAGCGTTTCGCCTGCTTGTCAGCATTCACACCCCTGAAACAGGGGGTCCAACGGAAACCTTGACGCGTCTGGAGGAAGCCTTCCGTACCGCGATGGCCGTTCTCAGCCGACGAAAACTGCGGCGAGGCGTGCCTGAAATCGGCCGTTAGCTGGGCGCCCATGGAACGTTGGCGTCTTTTTGGGCTGCGGATGCCCCTGGACCATTCCCAGGGCGATATGGAGAGGGCGATCTGCGCCAAACTTCACCTGCCGGAGGAGGTTCTTCTCTCCCATCGGCTGGTAAAGGAGAGCATCGATGCAAGGAGGAAAGGGGAGATCTCGGTGGTTGTTGCGGTCGATTTGGAGTTGGAACTGAACGACAGGCAAAAAAATCAACTCCTGCGACGTTTCGCCAACAGCCAACAGCTACGCCCCACCCCCGATGAGACCTATGCGTTCGTGGTGGAACCCGAACGCACACAGGGAGTGCAGCCATTGGAGGAACGCCCCCTGGTGATCGGGGCTGGCCCCTGCGGGTATTTCGCCGCATTGCTGCTGGCGGAGATGGGATGTTTTCCCCTGCTTCTGGAACGGGGTCAACCGGTCAAACAACGCACCAAAGACACCTTTGGCTTTTGGCGGGGAACGAAGGGTTTTGATCCTGAATCCAATGCCCAGTTCGGAGAGGGCGGGGCAGGCACCTTCTCCGATGGGAAGCTCTACAGCCAAATCAGTGAACCTGCTCGCTACGTCCGCAAAGTGCTGGAGGAGCTGGTGGCGGCGGGAGCCAACCCAGACATCCTGACGTTGCATCATCCCCATATCGGCACCTTTCGACTCGCCACGGTCGTCAGGGGCCTGAGGGGAAAAATTCAGTCCCTCGGAGGTGAGGTGCGTTTTGGCGCCAAGGTGGAGGAACTGCTCCTCGCTGAGGATGGCAGCCGGCGGGTGGAGGGCGTGCGTCTGGCGACGGGAGAGTGCCTGAGGGCAAACCATGTGGTGATGGCTGTTGGCCACAGCGCCCGCGACACCTTCCACAGGTTGGAGCAACAGGGGGTGGCCATGGAGCGCAAACCCTTCGCCGTGGGCCTGCGAATTGAACATCCCCAGTCCCTGATCGATCAGGCGCGATGGGGAGAGATGGCTGGCCACCCACGTCTTGGACCTGCTGAATACAAGCTGGTCCATCACACAGCATCGGGTCGAGATGTCTATAGCTTCTGCATGTGTCCGGGGGGCTTGGTGGTGGGCGCGACCTCGGAGGAAGGGTGCGTGGTGACCAATGGCATGAGCCAGCATTCCAGGCAGGAACGCAATGCCAACAGCGGACTTGTGGTGAACATCACCTGTGAGGACATGGAGCCTTGGGCTCGATGGCCTGGCGATGCCCTTGCCGGTGTGGCTTTTCAACGACACTGGGAGCAACGGGCGTTCCGGGTTGGGGGAGGGAACTACGCAGCTCCGGGTCAACGTTTGGTGGATTTTTTAGCCAACCAAACCAGTGAGGAGACAAGCCAAGGATGCGGGCAGGTGGAGGGGTCGTATTTGCCGGGGATCAAGCTAGGCAGCCTCAACGGCTGCCTCCCGGACTTTGTGTTACAAGCCATCCGGGAAGCTTTGCCCGCATTTGCCACAAAGCTTCCTGGCTACCTGCTTGATGAGGCCCTGCTCACTGGGGTGGAAACACGAACCTCATCACCCATCAGGATGCAGAGAGACAACATGTCTCTCCAGAGCGCGAACATCCCAGGGCTGTATCCAGCGGGGGAGGGGGCCGGCTATGCCGGGGGGATTTTGTCCGCAGCGATTGATGGCATCAAAGTGGCAGAAGCCCTTGCGCTGAGCCTCAGGTCTCCTCTTCCTCACTCCCGAGGGGAACCAGACGGATCTGCTTGCGGCCCAGCTTGATTTCAAATTCGTCCCCGGGATTGAGGTCCAACAGGGCGGTATAGGCCTTACCGACCATCAGATTTCCATTGAACTGCACCTTGGTGTGGAAGCTCAGCTTGCGCCCGGCTTTGCCCGACTTAGAGGAGGAGCCAATGTCCATCCCCTTCGCGTTGAGGAGCGCCTCATAGAAGGCGGTGAAATTCAAGCGCTCCGAGCCATCCTTCTTGGTTGAGACATAGCCGCAGGCTCGTACAAGCTCCGATTTGTTGACGTCACCCAACTCTTTAACCTTGGCAAGGAGGTCGACCCCTGTGAGCATGGTTGCTAAAAATGCGACAACTGCATTATCACAACGGACCGGCCCCATTGCAAGGGGGGAATGGACAAGGCTTCAAGGGAAGTTGCCCTGGGGAATACAGCCCGTGGCCGGTCAAGCTTGGGAGATGATCCCACTCCACTGCACAGCCTTCACCTGATCTCGCCGCCATGAATGAAACAACAATGGGTTGGCCACAGTGCAAAGCGAGCAAACGCTGATGTTGCCTGGGGAAATGCCTTCGTTTTCCAGCTGGCGTTTGGTGGCTGCACGGATATCCAGGCGATCTCGACCCGGAATGGCATCGGCCTGGAGCGCCCCACAGGCCAGCAACTCCTCCAGGGCACCAGATCCACCAGGGTGGCTGGTGCCTGAAGGGAACAGGGACTCCGCCACTTGCTGGCTCACATCCCTCTCCACCTGATAGGCCTCACCACTCACCGCAGGACCCAGCGCCACCAGAACATCGGCGCAGGAACTGCCAGCTTCAACCAGCATGGAAAGGGCTCGGGGCAGGATCCTCCCTGCCACTCCTCTCCAACCGGTGTGGCAGGCAGCCACCCTCCCGCTTTGAGGATCTGCCAACAGGACCGGCGTGCAATCCGCTCCACAAACCCACAAACTCTGGCCACCGCCGCTGCTGATCAGTCCGTCCCCTTCCGGCCATGGGGGAGCTCCGGCTTCATGGGCAGGGAGCACCCGGGCACTGTGGATTTGCTTGGGGCGATGGACGCTGATTCCCGCACTGAGAAAGCCCGCCAATTCATCGGGTTCACGCCCCTCCCACTGGCGTGTGAAAAAACCATGCTCAAACCCAGCCAGCAGATCCGATTGCAGATACCACCCCCCATAGGTGCCAACCCAGGTCCACCCGGGGAGCGTGTTGAAGCAGGCATCCGGTTGGTCAAAGGGTGGGGGAGAGTCTTCAGCCATCAGGGAGATCACGAAGCATCCAAAATCCTTCGAAATGGTCATCCCCATCGGCGGTCTGAACGGCCAGAAACTGCAGGCCACCCGCCTGTTGGCGCGCACTGGCGAAGAGTTCCTGGATGGCCGAGGCCTCATCGGCGGCCAGTTGGGCCAATCGCCACCGATCGTCCAGCCCTGCCTCCAGCACCAATTGCCCTTGCTCGAGCTCGAGTCTTACGGGTTCAAGACCCGCCAGCCAGCCGGCGATGGCCAGGGCACGTTGGCGGCTGAACAGACGGATGCCTGGCACCCCGGCCTGGGGATCAAGGCCCAGGGGAATGGGCAGCAGGGCCCCAAAACCAATGCTCCAATCGGGGGCATCGGCAAGGGCTGAAAGGGGGAGCATGGCCCAACTCCATGTGTCGCCCCTCGCCACTTCAGGCCAGGCAAGGGGGGCCTGCCGCTGGGGCTGGGGTGGAGGGGCCAGGGGGCCGGCCATGTAGCCCTCCTGCGCAGGGTAAACCTCCCGTTCCCGTTGTCCCACCCACTCCATGAGGGCAAAACACCGACGACTTGGCACCACCTCCAAACCCAGTGGTCCTGCGGCTCTCTCCACCATGGCCCGCATGGAACCCCTCCAGCAGCGCAGGCGAGCAGGGGCGACGTAGCCTTCCCCTCGGGCCGCGTCCAGCGCTTCCGCCATGGCTTCCCTGAGCCACTGGGAATTCACGGTGTCTGCGGAACAACGCTTTTCAAAACGAAACGGTGGGATCCGGGGGGCCGGGTCGTCAGGGGACGCCACCTCGGGGGTGGAGGAAATCAACAGTTCCCAACGCTTGCGGCCATCAGCCTCAAGCACGGGCCGGGAATAGAAATCAGCCTCCCAGTCAGCTCCTCGGAGTCCTGCGGGGGCAGGGGAGCTCACAGTCATGGCTGACCTGGGCTTGCATCTGCTACGGAGGTCCCCGATGGGGAAGTTTGCTCGGGGGTGGCGGACGGCTCTTGGTCCTGCTGCATGTCCTGTTGCTGCTGTTGTTCCCTTTGTTTCAAAAGGCTGAGGGCCCGGTTGGAACGCTCAGCAGCTTCCCCCATCACCAGATCCTTGGCGATCAGGAGTTCGCCGGGCTGGTTTTCCAGCAGGACCGTGTTGAGGGCGATCCTTCCACGCTGGCCATCCACCGCGGTAATCAGGGCCTTGATCCGCTCTCCCAACTCGAAGGCTTCCCGCAGGTCGCGCAAGGCCGCCCCGGTGATGGAGGAATGGTGCAATAGGCCACTGACGCCCCCGAGATCCACAAAGAATCCATAGGGCTTAATGGCACTGATCTGCCCCTCCACAAGCTGACCCACCTCCAGCTCTCGGAAGCGAAGGGCTGTGGAGGCCTTCTTTTCGGAGAGCACCAACTTTCGCGTTTCGGGGTTGACTTCCAAAAAGGCCACCCCAAGGGTTTTGCCCACCAGAGCCTCGTGTTGCTCCCCCTCCAGCAGCTGGGATCGGGGGATGAAGCCCCGCAGACCCTCCAGGTCGCAGGTCACACCACCACGGTTGAAACCGTTCACCTTCACCTGCACCACGGTTCCTTCCTTCTCCAGTTGCAACACCTTCTCCCAGCTCTTGCGCAACTCCAGGGCTCGCACGCTCACCGTCACCATGCCTTCCGCGTTTTGCTCGCGGGTGACGAGCACCTCCACAGGCAGGCCCTTGGGAAAACGCTCCTTCAGGCTGGTGATCACCCCCAGCCCACACTCCCGCTTTGGCATGAAGCCCGGGGCCTTGCCGCCCACATCCACGTAAACCCCATCGCTCTCCACGGCGATCACCGTCCCTTTCACCAGGTCGCCAGTGGTGCCAATGGGTTCGTTGTCGTCGAGGGCGGCAAGGAAGGCCTCTTCGTCGAAATCAAAATCATCCACGCTGCGCTCTGGACGACGCTCACCTCTGGCGACGGGCTGGGGTCCGCCCTGTTGACCTCCAGCTTTGGCTGGCGAGGGAGATGGCCCCAGAAGATCGGCCATGGTCATTCCCTCAAGCTCAGCGAGGGAGAAGCGATCTTCATCCGTCGCTCCTTGAGGAGCCCTGCTGGGTTGAGAGGTGGTCGCTGCTGACTTGGGAGCGACGGGAGAGAGGCGCGGTTCCAGGGGGGGAACGGAGTCACCCCCCTCCGCCGGAACGGGTGGAGCGTCCTTGGGATCGTCTTTTTTCAGCATCACCACCTGGGGCGGACGGCGGGGTGGTGTGACGCCTCCCCCCCCCGGGTTACGGGGATCGGGCCGCCGAGGCTGCAGCGATGGGGGCTTGCCGGGTCCGGCCATCAACGGGTGAATTGACAGACTCTCCACTCTACGGAGTCCTGAAAGGGCTCTTGAGGCCATCCCTTACTGGAACGATTCCTGACTGTGGAAAAGCACTTGGAACTCCTGCCCTGGCCAGAGGTTCAGACGGCGGCACGTCGGGAGGGGAGCACCATCCTCTGGCCCTTGGGGTCCCTTGAACAGCATGGTCCCCATCTGCCCCTGGCCACCGATGCCCTTTTTGCCGATCGGGTGGTGGAGGCGGTGATGCAGAGGTTGCCGGAGGAGTTGCCGATCTGGCGACTCCCGGTGCAGCAGATCGGATTTGCCCCTGAGCACCAAGCCTTCCCAGGGACCTTCTCCCTGCGGGCGGAACATCTGATCAATCTTGTGGAAAGCGTGGGCTCCGACCTGGCCCGTTGGGGATTCCGCCGGCTCGTGTTGATGAACGCCCATGGGGGGCAGATTGGCCTCCTGGAGGTGGCAGCCCGTCAACTTCGGGCCCGGCATCCCTCCCTGGCCGTGCTGCCTTGTTTTCTTTGGCGAGCCTCAGAGGCCCTGGCAAGCCTCATTCCGGAGCCCGAGCGAAGCGGTGGGCTCCATGCGGGCCTGGCGGAGACCAGCCTCATGCTTCACCTGGCCCCTGAACTGGTGGGTTCAGAACGGCGAGAGGATGGTTTGGAGCCACCCATCGGACCTCCAGAGGGCTGGAGTTGGGAGGGAAAGGCGCCGACGGCATGGCTCACACAGGATCTCAGCCGATCCGGGGTGATCGGGGATCCATCGCAAGCCTCAACAGCCCTGGGAGAAGAGCTTTTTGCATGCCTGGTGAGCACCTGGGAGCAGCGGCTGCTGGCGCTACTGGCCAGTGAGTGGCCGCCAGCTGGAAAGCCCCATGCTTAAACTCTGCCAACCAAGCCACCTGTAGCCATGACAACTCTAGAAACCGATACCCTTCCGGACTTTAAAAGTGAAAACTACAAAGATGCCTACAGCCGAATCAACGCCATTGTGATCGAAGGGGAGCAGGAAGCGCATGACAATTACATCGCCCTTGGCACCCTCCTCCCCGATCAGGCGGAAGAGCTTGCCCTCCTCGCACGGATGGAGTTAAAGCACATGAAGGGATTTATGGCTTGCGGCAGCAACCTCGGTGTGGCAGCTGACATGCCGTTTGCCCACAAGTTTTTCACCCCCCTGCGAGAAAATTTTCAGGCCGCACTTTCGGAAGGCAAGGTGGTGACCTGCCTCCTCATCCAGTCACTTCTGATTGAAGCTTTTGCCATCTCTGCTTATCACATTTACATCCCAGTCGCCGATCCCTTCGCCCGAAAAATTACCGAAGGCGTCGTGAAGGATGAGTACACCCACCTCAACTATGGCCAAGAGTGGCTGAAGGCGAATTTTGAAGCCAGCAGGGACGAGCTGGAAGAAGCCAACCGCCAGAATCTTCCCCATGTCAGACGCATGCTCGAGGGGGTGGCAGGTGATGCCGCCCAACTCGGCATGGGCAAGGAAGATTTGATTGAGGATTTTTTGATCGCCTACCAGGAAGCCCTCACGGAGATTGGCTTCAATTCCCGTGAGATCGCCCGCATGGCGGCTGCAGCACTGGTGGGGTAGGCCTCTATCCCCCAGGGCCCGTCATGGCAGGATGTGACGCCGGCATTCCTGCCACCCCCTTCCCCGTCGCCCATGTTTGGCCTCATTGGTCATTCCACAAGTCTTGATGCTGCTAAAGCCTTAGCCCATTCCCTTGGATATCCGGACTACGCCGAAGGCGATCTGGAGATGTGGTGCAGTGCCCCACCCCAACTGGTGGAGAGGTTTGAGGTGTCGAGCCCTGAGGGGAAAACCATCCAGGGGGCCTACATCGATTCCGTCTTTGTGCCTGAGATGTTGAGTCGGTTTAAAACCGCCAGGCGAAAGGTGTTGAATGCCATGGAGTTAGCCCAAAAGAATGATATTGACATCAGCGCCCTTGGGGGGTTCACATCCATTATTTTTGAGAATTTTAATCTGCTTCAGCAACAGCAGATCCGCAATACCACCCTTGAATGGCAGAGATTCACCACAGGCAACACCCACACGGCCTGGGTGATCTGCCAGCAAGTGGAGAACACCGCACCTGAAATCGGCATTGATCTCAGGGAGGCAAAAGTTGCGGTGATCGGCGCCACTGGCGACATCGGCAGTGCGGTGTGCCGCTGGCTCCACCAGCGCACGGGAGTACGCGAATTGCTCTTGGTCGCTCGCCAGCCCCAGCCCCTGCTGGATCTGCAGTCGTCCCTTGGAACTGGAAGGATTCTGACCCTGGAGGAGGCCCTCGCCGAGGCGAATGTGGTGGTTTGGGTGGCCAGCCTTCCCCAGACCCTCTCCCTCAGCGACACCCAGTTCCAAAAACCTTGTCTGATGGTGGATGGCGGTTATCCCAAGAACCTGGACAGCAAGGTTGCTGGTGAGGGCATCACCGTGCTCAAAGGTGGCATTGTTGAATTTTGGCAAGACATCTCCTGGCAAATGATGAGTGGAGCCGAGATGTTCAATCCCAAGCGGCAAATGTTTGCCTGCTTTGCTGAGGCGATGCTTTTAGATTTTGAAGATCTCCACACAAATTTCAGTTGGGGACGCAACAACATCACCATTGAAAAAATGGAACGCATTGGCGACGCATCCCGCCGCCATGGTTTTACACCCCTTGGTTTGCAGCATCAGTTCACCCCTTCCCTCGTCATGGCTTGAGGCCTTCAGCATCCCCTTCCCTTCAACAGTCCGTTCCACCCCATGGCCAGACGTTCTCTCCTGGATTTTGAAAAGCCCCTGATCGAGCTGGAGGAACAGATCGATCAAATCCGCCAACTGGCCAGGGATTCGGAGGTGGATGTGAGCCAGCAGCTCCTCCAGCTGGAAACCCTCGCCAGCAAGAGACGGGAGGAAATCTTTCGCTCCCTGACACCAGCACAAAAAATTCAGGTGGCCCGCCATCCACAGCGGCCCAGCACCCTTGATTACATCCAGGTGATCACTGATTCCTGGTATGAACTGCATGGAGATCGCTGTGGCAGCGATGATCGCGCTCTGGTGGCGGGGATTGGACAGATTGGAGACCAGCCAGTGCTGCTGTTGGGCCACCAGAAAGGCCGTGACACCAAAGAGAATGTGGCTCGGAATTTCGGCATGGCTTCCCCAGGAGGTTATCGAAAGGCCATGCGCCTCATGGAGCATGCCGACCGTTTCCGCCTTCCCATTCTGAGCTTCATTGACACTCCAGGGGCCTATGCAGGAGTCCTGGCGGAGGAGCAGGGCCAGGGGGAAGCCATCGCTGTCAACCTCCGCGACATGTTTCGGCTGCGGGTGCCCATCCTGGCCACGGTGATCGGGGAGGGTGGCTCAGGAGGTGCCCTCGGGATCGGTGTGGCCGATCGGTTGCTGATGTTCGAGCACAGCGTTTACACCGTGGCCAGTCCAGAAGCCTGTGCCTCCATCCTCTGGAGGGATGCGGCCAAGGCGCCGGAAGCGGCTGAATCCCTACGCATCACCGCCAGCGATCTGCAACGACTGGACGTGGTGGACAAGATTTTGCCCGAACCCTCCGGCGGTAACCACTGGGCTCCCCTCCAGGCGGCAGAGACCCTGAAAACAGCCCTGCTCAAGGAGCTGGAGGAGCTGCTTGCCCTGGGTGAAGAGGAGCTGATGAACCAGCGATATGCAAAATTCCGCAGGATGGGACGGTTTCTTGAAAATTCTGCTCCGGAGCACCAACCGGCCCACTAGGCTGCAAAAGGTTTTCTTAAGAACTTGAGCGTTGCCTTCATCACGGGTGCGTCCCGAGGGATCGGACTATCCGCAGCACGGTGTTTTGCCGAGGCTGGATATTCCTTGCTTTTAGTCGCCCGTCCCTCCTCCGAGTTCAACAACATTGCCGAAGCCATCCGCTCCACGGGCTGTCGGGTCGAGACAGCGGGCATTGATTTGTCCGACCCTGCAGCCATCGAACCAGGGGTCCATGAGCTGTGCTCGAGGGGTCTGGAGCCCTCCATTGTGGTGAACAATGCTGGAGCCGCCTGGACAGGGCCCCTTTGCGAGATGCCGATCGGGCAATGGCAAAGGATCCTGCAAATCAATCTCACGAGCGTCTTCCAGATCTGCCAGGCTGTCGTGCCGTTGCTTCGGAAAGCCGGCGGGGGATTGATCGTGAATGTGAGCAGCCATGCCGCCCGCAACGCCTTCCCCGATTGGGGTGCCTATTGCGCCAGCAAAGCTGCCCTGGCCAGTTTCAGCCGCTGTTTAGCGGAGGAGGAACGGATCCATGGAATCCGGGTCAGCACCCTCACCCTCGGTTCGGTGAACACCCCCCTTTGGGAGAGTGAAACCGTTCAAAGCAACTTCGATCGCCGTGCGATGCTTTCAGCCGATCAGGTGGCCCGAACCCTGCTTTTCCTCGCCGAACAGCCCCATCACCAGGTGGTGGAGGACCTCACTCTCATGCCAGCTGTCGGTGCTTTCTGACCT
>JAYKHG010000116.1:0-8966 GCA_035284825.1 Cyanobacteriota bacterium | reverse complement strand
GAAACGAAGGGCAGCACCAGGGAGAGCACCGCTCCGGCAAACAACAGGGCCGCGGTGAGCCAGCGCAGACGGGGGGAAACGGGAGCGGTCAAGGCGAAAAAAAGTGGCCTTTCCGCAGCCTAGGGGTGATGTCCGGGGACACCACAGGAGTTCATGGTTGATGCCGTTCCCCAGACGCTCAGGCCGCCGCAGGATGCTCTTCGCTGGGAGCCTCCAGCTCCTCCAACGGCGCCCGAAACAGCCCCACATCCACCCCAATGTGCTGGTCGGGCCGGCCCGTGATCAGCAGGGCCGTGCGCTGGCGGGTGGCGATCTGCCACATCCATTTGCTGAAGAGGGCGATGCGGTTTTCCGTGTCCGGGATGAAGGCCAGGTGGGCCAGGGCCCAGAGCACCCAGCCCATCAGGCCGGTGACGTGCCAACCCCGCAGGTCGGCCACCGCGTACCAGGGGCCGATCACGGCCATGCTGCCCAGATCCACCCAGCGGAAAGGCAGGGAGTCTTCCTCCTTCAGCCGCGCCAGGATGTCCTTCGCCACCCAACCCCCCATCTGCACCGCCGGGCCGGCCATGCCGGGCAGGGGCTTGCCATCCGCCGTGTGGGTGTAGGCGCAGGTGTCGCCGACGGCGCGGATCTCCGGGTGGCCCGGCACGGAGAAATCCGGCTCCACGATCAGCCTGCCGCCCCGATCCACGGGACACCCCGTGCGCTCCGCCAGCAGTTTGCCCAGCTTGGAGGCCCGCACCCCGGCGGTCCAGCAGATGGTGGCCGCCTCCAGCATCTCCAGACCCGCCAGGCTCCGCAGGGTCACCCGCCCGGGGCTGATGTCCTCCACCTTGGCGCCCAGCTTCAGCTCCACCCCCGCCCCCTCCAGATAGTTGCCCGCGGCGGCCGAAAGCTCCGGAGCCATGGTGGGCAGCACCCGATCCACCACATCCACCAGCACCACCTTGCAGAGCTCCTGCCGCAGTTGCTTGAACTCCCGCTGCACGGCCCGGTGCATCAGCTCGATCAGCGAACCCGCCAGTTCGCAGCCCGCCGGGCCCGCCCCCACCACCACCACCGTTTGCAGAAAGCTGCGGCGCAACGGATCCGGCGTCTGCTCCGCCTCCTCCAGGGCCATCAGCAGCCGCCGGCGGATCTCATCGGCATGCTCGAGGACCTTCATCGGCGGTGCCATGGCCCGCCACTCTTCGCGGCCGAAGTAGGTGCTCCCGGATCCGGTGGCCAGCAGCAGGTGGTCGTAGCCGTAGCGCTGGTCGTTGAACACCACCTCCTTGGCCTGGGGGTCGATGTCCACCACCTCCCCCAGCAGGATCTGGATGTTGGGGGCCCGGCCCACCATCTGCCGCAGGGGGGAGGCCACATCCGCCTCGGACACCAACCCCGACGCCACCTGATAAAGCAGGGGCTGGAACAGGTTGAAGTTGCGCTTGTCGATCAGGGTGACCCGCACTGGCTGCCCCGCCAGGGCATGGCAGGCCTTCAGCCCGGCGAACCCTCCCCCCACCACCACCACATGGGGCCATTCGCGCATGGCGTCGAGGGGCGGGTCGAGCTCAAGGAAAAAACGTTCCATGGCCACGGCACGCCGAATCATCCTGCGACCCTATGCCGTTGGCCCGCTGCCTTCCGGTAGCCGTTGGGACCATCTGAAGGACCCGCCATCAGCCCTCAGGCGATGGCGGCAAAGCCCTCCCGGAAGGCCGCCAAGGTGGCATCAATGTCCGCATCGCTATGGGCCAGGGAGGTGAAGCCCGCCTCGAAGGAACTGGGAGCCAGGTACACCCCCCGTTCGAGCATGGCCCGATGCAACTTGGCAAACCGGGCGGAATCCGTGGCTTTGGCCTCCTCGAAGTTGCGCACGGGGCCCGGGCAGAGGAAAAAGCCGAACATGGCGCTGATGGAGCCCCCGCAAATGGGCACACCGGCCTGGCGCGCCGCCTCCTGCAGCCCACTGCTCAGCCGCTGGGTGATGGCCTCCAGCCGCTCGTAGGTGCCCGGTTGCTTCAGCAGCTCAAGGGTTTTGATGCCAGCGGTCATGGCGAGCGGATTGCCGCTCAAGGTGCCCGCCTGATACATCGGCCCCGCCGGAGCCACCATGCCCATGATGTCCGCACGGCCCCCATAGGCCCCCACGGGCAAACCCCCGCCGATCACCTTGCCGAGGGTGGTCAGGTCGGGGGTGATGCCGAATTTGGCTTGGGCGCCGCCATAGCTGATCCGGAAGCCGGTCATCACCTCGTCGAACACCAGCAGGGAACCGTGTTCCCGGGTGAGTTCCCGCAGCCCTTCAAGGAAGCCGGGTTCAGGGGTGATGAAGCCCGCATTGCCCACCACCGGCTCCAGGATCACGCCGGCGATCTCACCGGGATGCTCGGCAAAGAGCTCCTTCACCGATTCCAGACAGTTGTAGGGCGCCGTGAGGGTGTTGGCGGTGACGCTGCGGGGCACCCCAGGAGAATCAGGCAGGCCGAGGGTGGCCACCCCGGAACCGGCCTTCACCAAAAACATGTCCGCATGGCCGTGGTAACAGCCCTCGAACTTGATCACCTTCTCCCGACCCGTGAAGGCCCGCATCAGCCGCAACACCGCCATGCAGGCCTCGGTGCCGCTGTTCACAAACCGCACCATCTCCACCGAGGGCACCGCATCGATCACGAGCTGGGCCAGGTGGTTTTCCAGTTCGCAGGGGGCCCCGAAGCTGGTGCCCTTCTCCAGGGCCTCATGGAGCGCGGCGATCACTTCGGGATGGGCATGGCCGCAGATGGCCGGCCCCCAGCTGCCCACATAGTCGATGTAGCGGTTGCCATCCACATCCCAGGCATAGGCGCCCTTCACCCGGTCGAACACGATGGGCTGGCCGCCCACGGATTTGAAGGCCCGAACCGGGGAATTCACCCCTCCCGGCATGAGCTGCTGGGCCGCAGCGAAGATCTCCTGGGAACGGGTGGTGGTGTGCAGCGCGGCGGCGCTGCCCGAAACGGGAGCCGAAGTCAAGGCTGGATCCGCAGAGGGGGGTGAGGTCAGGCCCCGGCAGGGCCATTGGCGTCGCCCATCCTTACGCACCTCCGGGGCGAACGGATCAAAGGAGGCCCCTCACGTTAAAGAGTCGGCATGGGCGCGGGGGGATTGGCTCGACCCTCTCTCCCTTCTGCGCTGCTGGAAGTCAGCCGCTGCGGCAGGTATCGTCGGGGGCCACAAGCCCCTGGGCTGCCGCGCAGCATGACGATCTCCGCCGGCCGCGCCACCCCTTCCCCATGACGACAGGTGCATCCATCGACTGGCAGCGCCTGGCGGCAGCCTGCCGGCGAATCCTCCCCCCCCGGGCCGTGGTGGCCGCCCGGCAGGAGCTCCTGGCCTACGACAGTGATGGTCTCACCCTCCACCGCTGGCAACCGCCCCTGGTGGTGCTCCCGGAAACCACCGCCGAGGTGGTGGCCCTGGTGACGCTGTGCCATCGGGAGGGGGTGCCGTTTGTGGCCCGGGGGAGTGGCACGGGCCTCTCGGGGGGCGCCGTGACGGAGAGGCCCGCCCTGGTGATTGCCACCAGCCGCATGCGATCCATCCTCGATCTGGACCTGAGCAACCGGCGCATCACCGTTCAACCCGGGGTGATCAACAGTTGGGTGACCCGGGCCGTGACGGGTGCGGGCTACTACTACGCCCCCGATCCCTCCAGCCAGGTGGTGTGCAGCATCGGCGGCAATGTGGCGGAAAATTCCGGTGGGGTGCATTGCCTGAAATACGGCGTCACCAGCAACCATGTGCTCGAGATGGAGGTGGTGCTCCCCGATGGCACCCTCACCCAGCTCGGCAGTGGCCTGGCCGAAACCCCGGAACTGGATTTGCGCGGGGTGTTCATCGGCAGTGAGGGCACCTTGGGCATCGCCACGGCCATCACCCTGCGCCTCCTGCGCACCCCCCAGACCGTGGCGGTGCTCCTGGCGGATTTCACCAGCATGGAGCGGGCGGGGGAAGCGGTGCGGCTGGTGACGGCGGCGGGTGTGCAACCGGCGGGGATGGAAATCATGGACAACTTCACCCTCAACGCCGTGAACGATTTGTTTGGCCGGGAGGAATATCCCAAGGACGCCCTGGCGGTGCTGCTGATTGAGCTCGATGGACAGGAGCAGGAGGTGGCCGCAGCCGTGGAGATCGCCGATGCCCTCTGTCGCCAGGCCGGAGCCCGCACGATTCGCCGGGCCACCGACCCGGCCGATCGGGCCCTGCTCTGGAAGGGCAGAAAATCAGCCTTTGCCGCCGTTGGCCGCATCACCCCCACCTATTACGTGCAGGACGGGGTGGTGCCCCGCAGCGCCCTGCCCCGGGTGCTGGGGGCCATTGAAGACCTCAGCCGCCGCTACAACCTTCCCGTGGCCAATGTGTTCCACGCCGGCGATGGCAATCTCCACCCCCTGATCCTCTATCGCGCCCAGGAGGAAGGGGCCACGGAGCGGGTGCAGGCCCTCGGGGCTGACATTCTTCGCCTGTGTTTGGAGGCCGGTGGAAGCATCACTGGGGAGCACGGGGTGGGCAACGACAAGCGCTGCTATCTCGACTGGATGTTTTCCCCTGAGGATCTCGACACCATGCAACTGGTGCGGCGGGCCTTTGATCCCAAGGGTTTGGCCAATCCCGGCAAGATCTTCCCCACCCCCGCCCGCTGCGGAGAATCCCAGCGCCGTCAGCAGGCGTCCCCAGCCGCGGAACGGGAGTTGCAAGGGGCGGATGTGTTCTGAACGCCAAGCCCTGGCTATGTGTGGCAAGGCCCAAACCACCGCCATGCACCTCTCCCCCACGTCCTTTGCCCTTGCGCTCCTGCTGGGCGTTGCCCCGGCCTTCAACGCACCCCAGGCCCAGGCCAATCCAGCCGATTCCACCTGCTCGGCCCCCCGGCCCGGGCGCTACGCGGTGATGGGGGAGGGCGAACTCAAGGGTGAGCCCATGGCCCGATTGCTCCAGGAAACCTGGAACCCGGATGGCACCCTGCAGGGTGTGCGGCTTGAGCGCCGCGGGCGCACCTTCCGGGAATCCACCTACACGGGCCGATTTCGCCCGATCTCCAGCTGTCGGGTGGCGATTGAGCGCACCTACCTCAACACCGTGAGCACCAGCCAGGCCGTATTGGATCTCCAGGGACGCCCCCGGTTCTCCCTCGGCATCCTCCCCGATGTGCTGATGGTGTCCCGTTGGTTCGCCTTGCCCTCCCAATCCTGCTCCGCTTCCCTGCTGGATGGGGTGGTGGTGAGCCAACAGCAGGGGAGGGATTGGCGCGGCTCCCAGTGGCAACCCAACGCCGTCGTGCAGCGGGAACACTGGCGGGGCGGCCAGGTGAAGGGATTGGCGATCTCCAGTTACGGCCCCACCGTGGAAGAAGCCACCTACAGCGGTTCCATGGAGGTGCAGCCCGATTGTTTGGCCACCATCAAGCAGCGGGATTCCATGGGGAGAAGCTATAACTATCGTGCCATTGTCCTGGCCGATGGCACAGGCTATCTCTACCTCCAAACCGATCCGGATGATGTGACGGTGGCCTACCTCCAGCGCCTCTCTCCGTCGTCCCCTGCCCAGGCGGGGTGGTGATGGCAGCGCCTCCCGCCCGCCTGGAGCTGCGCCGTCCCGACGACTGGCATGTGCATCTGCGGGATGGCCCCATGCTGCAGGCCGTGGTGGGGGCAACGGCACGGGTGTTCGCCCGGGCCATCGTGATGCCCAATCTCACCCCACCGATCACCACGGTGGCGGCGGGGCTGGCCTATCGGGAACGCATCCTGGCGGCCTTGCCCGACCACTCCCGCTTCACCCCCCTGCTCACCCTCTACCTGCAGGACGACAGTGATCCCAAGGAGATCGCCCGGGGGTTTGAGCAGGGGGTGTTCACCGCCTGCAAGCTCTATCCGGCCCACGCCACCACCAATGCGGCCGCGGGGGTGAGGGATCTGGCCTCCCTCTCCAGGGTGCTGGAAACCATGGAGCGCCTCGGCATGCCCCTCCTCCTCCACGGGGAGGTGACCGACCATGGGGTGGATGTGTTTGATCGGGAGGCGGTGTTCATCGACCGCCATCTGCAGCCCCTGCTGCGGCAATTCCCGGGGTTGAAGGTGGTGTTTGAGCACATCACCACCGCCGAGGCCGTGGCCTTCGTGCGGGCGTCCGCCCCCCAATTGGCCGCCACGATCACCCCCCACCATCTCCAGATCAACCGCAATGCCATGTTTGATGGGGGGCTCCGGCCTGATTTCTTCTGCCTGCCGGTGGCCAAGCGGGAGCAACACCGGCTCGCCCTGCGCCAGGCGGCCACCTCAGGGGAGCCCTGTTTTTTCCTCGGCACCGATTCCGCCCCCCACGGCCGCTCCGCCAAGGAGGCGGCCTGTGGGTGTGCTGGCATCTTCAATGCCCCCACGGCCCTGGAGAGCTACGCCCTGACCTTCGAGCAGGAGGGCGCCTTGGATCGGCTGGAGGCCTTCGCCTCCCTCCATGGCCCCCGATTTTATGGATTGCCCCCCAACGGGGAAAGGATCACCCTGATGCGGGAGCCCCACACCGTGCCGCCCCGGCTCCACCTCAACGATGCGGCGGGTCGGGCGATGGAGCTGGTGCCCTTCCACGCGGGGCAGGTGTTGCCTTGGCGGCTGCTCCCCAGCCCCTCAGCTGCGGCACCCTTGGCCTGAGGGACCGGCCGATTGGGAGACTGGGGAGAGATCTCCCCGCACCCCTTGGCTGCACCATCCCTGGTCACCTCCCTGCGGGGGGAAGAGCTGCTCAACGATCCCCTGCTGAACAAGGGCACGGCCTTCACCCGCCAGGAGCGCCTGGCCTTTGGCTTGGAAGCGCTCCTGCCGTGGCAGGAGGAAACCCTTGAACTGCAAGTGGAGCGTTGCTGGCTGGCGTTTGAGGCCATGGGCAGTGATCTGGAACGCTTCGCCTATTTGCAGTTCCTCAGGGAGCGGAACCTCACCCTATTTCACCGTTTTTTGGCGGATCACATTGAGGCCGCCCTGCCGATCGTGTACACCCCCACGGTGGGGAAGGCGATCCAACAATTCAGCCAGTCCTATCGCAGCCCATCCCAGGGGGTGTACCTCTCGGCGCCGGATCAGGGGCGGCTGGTGGAGCTCCTCCAGCAGGCCTGTGACAGTTTTGGTCAGCCCGAACTGCTCTTGATCACCGATGCCCAGGGAATCCTTGGCATCGGTGATCAGGGAGTGGGGGGGATCCAGATCTGTCTTGGAAAGATCGCCGTTTACACCCTCTGTGCCGGGCTCCATCCCGCCCATGCCCTGCCGGTGATGCTGGATGTGGGCACCGATCGCACCGATCTCCGCCACAACCCCCTCTACCCCGGCTGGAAGCAACCCCGTCTCAACGGTGAGCCCTACGACGCCTTCCTGGATGCCTTCATCGCCGCCGTTCGCCAGGTGTGTCCCCAAGCCTTGGTGCACTGGGAGGATTTCGGTGCGGACAATGCCAGGCGGGTGCTGGATCGCTACCGGCAGGCGGTGCCCAGCTTCAATGACGACATCCAGGGCACCAGCGGGGTGGCCGCGGCGGCCGTGCTGGCGGGGTTGAAGGGGCTTGGCCAGCCCTTCCGCGACCAGAGGATCGTGATTTTTGGGGCCGGCAGTGCGGGATGCGGCATCGCGGAGCGGCTCTGCCGGCTCCTCCAGCGCCAGGGCCTCACCCCCCAGGAGGCGGCGGATCGGTTGTGGCTGTTGGATCGCGATGGGCTGGTGCACGAGGGACTGCCCCACTGGAGTGAGGCGGTGCGCCCCTATGTGAAACGGGCCGATCAGGTGGGCGATCTCCCCGCCGATGGGCAGGGCCGGATTGGCTTGCTGGCGGTGATCGAAGCGGTGAAGCCCGGGGTGCTGATCGGCACCTCCACCTGCGCTGGTGCCTTTGATCAGCCGGTGGTGGAGGCCCTTTGCCGGGGAGCAGCCCGGCCCATCGTGTTGCCCCTCTCCAACCCCACCCCCCTGGCGGAAATCACCCCGGCCAACCTGCTGAGCTGGAGCGATGGCCGTGCCCTGGTGGCCACCGGAAGCCCCTTCCCCCCCGTGCAGATCCATGGCCAGCAGCGTGTGATCGGGCAGTGCAACAACTGTTTTGTGTTCCCTGGGTTGGGCTTTGCGGCCATGGCCGTGGGGGCCAGCCAGGTGAGTGAGGCGATGATCGACGCCTGCGTGGAAGCCCTCGCTGGGCAGATCCCCGCCAGCCTCAACCCCGATGCCCCCCTCATGCCCGCCCTCCACCAGGTGCGGCAGGTGTCCACCAGCGTGGCGGAAGCCGTTGCCCTGGCTGCCCTGAAGGAGGGATTGGCCACCCGCGCCACCACGGCAGAGGAAGCCCTGCAATGTTTGCAGAGCCATCGCTGGGAGCCGGTGTATCCCAACATCCGCCCCTGAAAACAGAGAATGGGAACACCCGTGCCTTCCCGAGCTCGATGAGCTTCTTTCTCCAGCTCACCGATGCCATCGCCGACCGGCAGTCGCTGCTGGTGACCGGGTTGGATCCCAATCCGGAAATGTTGCAGAGCTGGTCGCTGCGGCGGGGCATGGCGGGGTGTTCGTTCCTGTCCCAGGCCCGCCACTGGATCAAGGCGGTGATCGAGGCCACGGGCTCCCATGTGTGTGCCTACAAGCCCAGCCTGGGCTTTTATCAGTCGCTGGGGCCAATCGGGTTGGAGCTGCTGCGAGAAGTGCGGGAGCTGGTGCCCCTCCACACCCCCCTGATCGTGGATGCCAAACATGGGGATCTGAACAGTTCTTCCGCCCTCGCCCACTACCTGTTTCGGGATCTCGGGGCCGATGCAGTCACCCTCTCCCCCCTGCCCGGCCAGGACATCGCGGCACCGTTTCTGCTGTATCCGGAGAAGGCCGTGGTGGTGACCTGCCACAGCTCCAATCCGGCCGCCCGGGAACTGCAACACCACCCCAACGAAGACGACCCGCTCTATCTGCGGG
>JAYKHG010000115.1:0-6767 GCA_035284825.1 Cyanobacteriota bacterium | reverse complement strand
AAGGTGGCGTTTGAGTGGGCGACGACTGCGCAGGAACCATCCTCCTGGGGCTGGATGCAGACCCTCCAAAGTCCCCAGCGTTGCTGGGATGCGGGTTCAAAAACCAACAGGCGGAAGGGGAGGGCGTGCCAAGCGGCGGCCTCCTCTGGAGCCAGATGGATCAAGAGGGAACTTCGGGATTCAAATCTCAAGGCTGAAATGGCCGCCAGCGCATGATTCAGGCCCGGATCCTGCAACTGCTCCGCCAGCTCCTGCATCGGTGGGGTCTTCCAGCCAAACGTCAGCCGGCTCCGGGGGTGGGCGAGGAGGGTTCCTGTCAGCACAAGGGATTCGCTCTCTCCCACGATGGTCCCCTCTGCATTTTTCAGCAGCCACCGATCCTGATCCCGCTCCAGGCTGCGAACCAAGGTGTTGAAGGTCGTGCACAGGTTGTCTCCGGCCAGATGGAGGAGCCCTCCACAGACCTGTTCCATTCCTGGCCGGCCCTGATAACAATTGCCCTCCAAGAGGGGGTCTTGCCCCTGATGGGGGAGGACATCGGCGGCGGCGTTGATGACGGCGACCCGCTCCCTCCAGGGTTCCACCCAACCCTGCTCCAGCAGGGGGGTGAGCACGGTTGGGGGAGGTGAGGTGCGGATGTTGAAAAGACTTGCACCGTGGTTGATCCTGAGATTTGGATTCCTCCTGGACCGTCGGGTGGCCATGCGTCCCCCTGGTCCCCTACCCGCTTCCCAGAGCCCAATGGTTTTGGGGTCCCACCCCCGGCGGCACAACTCAGCCGCAAGGGTGCAACCTGCCACCCCTGCGCCGAGGATGGCGACTCGGAAAGGTTGTCTCTCGCTGGGAGAAGCGCCGATGGATGGATCGTTGCTCAGGTTTCTGCGGACCGGCCTTTGAGACAAGCCTGAGGGGAATCAGCTTATAGACTAGCTTCAAGAAATCGCCTCAGCACAGCCAGGGGGATTTCAATATCGTTTTTTGCATTGAGGCTGGGGACCACGCAAAAACTATAAATTCCGCCCCGCAGGGCAGTGAGTTGAAAAAAGTCTGGTCTGACACCATGGCCCTGCTGAAAGATCTCCAGCACCTGACACCCCGGGGAGAGATAGAGGAGATTAGTCAGGGCTCCGCCATGGGAAGAGATCACATGGGTTGCCCGATGAAACCTTTGAATCTGCTCATCCAAGGGCATGGTGTCGAGATGGAGCAGAGAAAAGCCATGGGGAGAGAGAAGGGTCATGATGGCTTCTTCGTTTCTCACCTGGCGCAGGGTTGCTTGGCCGCGAGAGACGTAAATGCGAGGGCTGAACTCATCGGTATTTGAGTGTCGTTCAGCACCATCAATCAGTCTCTCTGAAAGCTGATTGATGATCAGCGGACACAAAGCATCGAAATGACCAGTCGTGCTGTGACGTGTGTGTCGGTGGGAAAAGCTTGTGATCAGGTGATTGAATGCCCATCCACCATGCCCTGGAGCCAACGGCACCCTGATGAGCTTCTCCATGGATAGCCCCATTAACAGCAGGGAATCCTGCTGCCAAGGGGCCAGGCATTCAGGTACCACAAGATGGCAGGTCTCTCCAGAGCGTCTTCCATAGGCTTCTGCGGCAAAAACCCGGGGGAGAGCATCCAGAAACCAGTGATAGTAGTTGGGTCGAATGTTCAGATAATCAATCAAGGCGCAGACGTTTGCATCCACTGGCATGGTCGGCCCCCGCAAACAGCGTGCCATGAGGGAAAGTTGTTCTTTAGCCGTGAGTTGTCGAAACGGGATAGTTTCCTCGATGATGGAAAAATATCTCTCCATCCCAATCCACTCGGAACTGTTGCAAATCGCCTGGGGTGAAACTTTGTAGCTTCCCCCAGGAAACTGAAAAGGTTGACAATAAATTTGCAGTCGTTGTAGTGGCTGATCCCACAAATGTCTCAGATTTGTTGCATAATTCAAGCTCCTGCTCGGGCTTAGCTGATACCTCCTTCCCAAGCCCTTCCTCCCAAACCACCGTCCCATCCTCGCGCATGCCCTACACCTTTGGTTTATCGCCGATGGGCGAGGAGAGGCTCGATCATCATTCCAGGATCAGCCACCTGCTCCGTAGCCACAAGTTCTTCTGCGGCAATCCACTCACTCTCCTCAAGCCCGCCTGGGGTTCTCTTGATCACCTCCACCTCACACCCTTTTGGACAGTGGAAGGTGATGAGCTCAAAGGGGAACACCACCCTTTCCAAAAAATAGGTTGAGTGTCCCCTAGCTCGCACAATCACCATGCGGTCTGAGCAGTTGCGATAACTGCAAAGGATTGTGATTTCAGGGGACACGGGACTGGCTTTGGCTGAAACACCATCAATACAGAAGTTTTAGGCGCGTTCAGTCTCGTCTGCGACGATTCGCTGGTTCTAGGTATTTATACTCTCTCAGCTGCGCCGCAGCCATGGTGGAGCCCCGGAGAACCACTCGCCCAGGTCATCGTTTTTGGGATCAAAGGCGCCTTTCGGGCCGACCTCTCCAAGATTCATGTCAGCCAAAAAACGATCCAGCCCCGGTTGGGGACGACCCTCCAGTTGCTGCCGTTGCGCTTGCTTCAACCATCCCCAGACCGATGGATCACGATCCGCAAACTTCTGCACATAAATGCGATCGACCAGGGAGACCGTCTCCGACCTGGCGATCCGCTGGATGATCTCCTGCAGCCTGAGGCGTGTGCTGGGTGTCAGCATCTGGGCCCGACATGAAAGTGGTGTATAGCTAGCGAATTCATCCAGTCTAAATGTGGCGAACCACACAAAAACACCCCTTTTGTCAGCGCATCCTCTTTCAATACCAAGAGTTTCTTATTGCGTTGGAAATTGTCCTTGCCCCCCAAGTCCTGAGCTGATGGGCCATCTCTTGCTCATGGTTGTCCCTTCTCTCTTATCGGGACTTCTGCTGGGATGGAGGTGGCCCGCACTGCCCAGCTGGTTGGCCCCTCCGATTGTTCGTTGGGGTGTGCCCCTGAGCCTCGCTGCGCTTCTCCTCCGGTCCAGTTGGTCACCCACCCTGCTGAGGGTGGCCTTGCTGGGTTTGTTGGTGCCCCTGTTGACCTTGATGGTGTTGTCCGTCCTCCCCCCCCTTCGCGACCGCTTGAGGGACCCTGCCCTGATTCTTGGTGCCTCCGTTGGAAATACGGGCTATTGGGGACTTCCCGTGGTCCTTGCCCTTCTCCCTCCTGAGGCCGTGGCCACTGCTGCCATCTATGACGTGGTGGGAACCCTGTTCACCTGGTCGGTTGGCCCACTGGTGTTGATGGGGCCACGGCGTTCCCCGGCCAGACACCTTGGCGGTTTGCTGGGCAGTCCGGCGATGCAGGGGTTCCTTCTTGCCACCTTGATCCGCTGGACTCCATGGAGAGACGCTCTAGCCCTGTTGCTTTGGTGGCCAGCGCGGATGGTGTTTGTGATGGCCCTTGGATTGTTGGGCATGCGACTGGGTCTCGCCCTGAGAAACCGATCGTTCGCCGTCTCCCCTGGCCTCCCCCTGGCCATGGTTTGCAAGCTGCTCATGGTGCCTGCCCTGGTTTGGGGCCTGACGAGGGCCTTGGCCATGCCCGTTGCGGATCAACAGGCCCTCGTACTCCAGGGAGCTGCCCCCACGGCCCTCTCCGTGCTGTTGATGGCCGAGGCCCACCAGCGCTCAGGACCGTTGGCCTCTTCTCTTGTGGTGTCAAGCACGATGGCTGCCATGGTGACCGTTCCGATCTGGTGGGGGGTCATGCGTTGACGGCCCTGCACCCCAAGCGCTCCAGGTGGATTCGGAGTGCCGCTTTTGCGCATCTTGCCGTGTTGAACACCTTGTGTCCCTGGGGGGAATGGAAGGCTTCGCCGTTGGACCTGAACAGGGCCCTCATTCAATCGCGGGGCCTTCCCCTGCAACCGGGGCGATTTTGGGGCAACGCTGAACTCACTCTGGAGCGGGCCGAGGGGGGAGACACCCCCGTCCTCACCTTCAGCAGCGAAGGAGGGCCCGTTCGTCTGCTCCTCGATACGGGTGCCGCCTCGGCCATGGTGTCCCCAGCTTTGGTGCAGCGTCTCGGACTACGGACAGTGTCCCTGACCCCGGAACAGTTTTCCCTGCTGGGTGGCGGAGAGGACTGTGAGCTCCTGGAGCTCTCCAAAACCCGACTTCCTCTCCTCCTGTTGTCCCCAGGATCAAGCCCTGGCCCCCCACTGCGCCTCCAAGGGATGGAGGCCTTGGTCCTCCCGGTTGTGGCTTTGCCCCGGGGGGTGGACGGTGTGGTGGGTGCCCCCACATTGAGACAGGTTCCCTTTGTCATTGACCCCCTTGGGGAGAAACTGTTTTTCGGTGCCGCAGCCCTTGGATGGCGCCAGCGCAACCCATTGCCACCCATGGTGATTCCCTTAAATTGGCGCCATGGGGTCCCCAGAGGCGGCATTCGCCTTGAGCCCTCCCCAGGGTCCCCGAGCAGGATGGTTAATGCCCTGATGGATACGGGCGCAGAGGGACTGTTCCTCACCCCCCGGTTGGGAGGCCTGCTCCGGCCTAGGGGGGCACCTCAAGCGGCGCGATTGATGGGTGTTTGCGGGGAGCAACAGGTGTTGCGGCAACGGTTTGCGGGCATCGGCCTCGCTCCTGAAGCATCTGCCAACCCAACGGTTGAGGCCATTCTTACCAGCAATCCTGTGTTTGCTTCGTTAGGCGTGGAGGCGATCGTTGGTCAGGAACTTTTGCGCTTTCGATCCCAATTTTGGCAGTTGGATCAGGATCCCCCTCGGCTTGAGGTGTGGTGAGGGGGTGAACCAACAGAAAAGCCTTCGCATGGGCGTGCGAAGGCTTTTCCGGAGCTGCCAGGCAGATGGCGCTTATGTCCGACGGGGGGTCATCGTCGTCGGTTTTTTAGTTATAAGAGGTCTGGCTGGCGGTTCAGCAGGCTGGTGAACAAATGGTCACAATTGATTGACAAGGCTCCTGGAGGCAAGCGGAGCCCATTGGGCCAAAAGCTGCTCGTGGCGGACCAGGGCATATCGGCTCTGTTCACAGGGTTGGGCGCGGTATTGATCGCGCAGGGCCTGCAGCTGGGACTCCATGGAGTGGAGGACAGGGTTGTTTTCGTACAACGCTTTCGGGCAACCCCTGAATCTTAACAGAATTGGAAGATTTTCCCCCTGGCTCCAGGTCTGGTCGCGAGGCTTTCAGTGCTTGCGCCATGACCATCGGCTCAGACGCTCTCCTTCTCCAGGCGCAAAGCCCCCCCGCAGCTTGAACCGGTCCCGGCGGTGCATCCATAGCAATGTTTTGCCACCCGTATAGCAGCCGCTCCTGGGAGGGGAGATTCCAGCAAATCCCTGAGGTGGGATCCAAGGGGGGAGCGGAGCCCCAGCATCTGGTTGAAATCACAGTCGTAGAGCCTTCCTTCCCAATCCACACTGACCAGCGAGCGGCACATCACCCACTCCATGTTTTTGGGTTCATGGTGCGTGCGCAGCAGGTCGAGATACATCTCCAATGTGCCCTCTCGCCTCAGTTGATCGGCAAACCGCTGGATCGGCATGTTGCCCATCACTTTGAGCTCGTTGAACACCACCCCGTGCTCCTGCTCAAGCACCGTCTTGTAGGCGGATTGCAAAGGCGTTTGTTCGGGCGGCAGGGTGGGACCCCCAGGATTGAAAACCAGATGAAGCATCAGGCCTGAATCTGCTAGGCCATAGCCCACATGGTTCAGCCGTCTCAGGCCTTCCATACTTTTTGCGAACACCCCTTTCCCCCTCTGTCGATCAACGTTGTCCGCTTCGTAACAGGGAAGCGAGGCCATCACTGTCACGCGGTTGGCAGCCAAGAACTGCGGCATGTCCTGGTAACCCTCCTCCAGCAGGATGGTCAGATTGCAGCGGTCGATGACCTCCACCCCGAGGGCCCTTGCGTCCTCCACAAGTTGGCGGAACTGCGGATGCAGCTCTGGGGCACCGCCCGTGAGATCAAGGGTTTGAAGGTGTTGTGCCCGTAACACCTGGGGGATCAGGGCAACGGTGGCTGCATCCATCTGCTCCACCCGCCAGGGCCCCGCATTCACATGGCAGTGGCTGCAGGCCTGATTGCAGGTGTACCCCAAATTCACTTGGAGGGTCCGTAGGTTTCCCCTCCGCAGCGCTGGAAAGCTGGTTTGGGGGTCCACTTGCATCACGTTCGGCTCCCCGAAGGTCTCCATAAAGGCTTACCAGGACAGCTTCCACGATCGCCCCTCCACGAAGCAGGATGGGGAAGAAATCACGCTGAGGCGGGATGCCCATGCAGCTCCAGAGCGCGCCCTCGGGGCTGGACGCGCAGAGTCTTCAACCGCCACTGGGTTATCGGCCCATGGCCTGGATGGGACTTCTGGCGAACCTGCTGATCATCCCCTTAACTCTTCAGTTCATCCTGTCGGATTCCATTTGGCGGACGGCGAACATCACCATTGGGGCTGCAGGGGTATTGCCAACGGTGATCTTGGGGGTGATTGCATCGATCGCCCTGTTGCGATGGCAACACTGGGGGCAGATCCTGGCGATTGTGGCCCTATCGATGACTCTGGGGGTTTGCATGCCCTACGCCATTGTCAGATTGGTGATGGTGGAGCAAGGCCGGTCGTTGCTGGCGGTTTCAGCTCCCCTGATCTGGCTGATCAATAGTGCGGCGCTGGTGTTTTGGTGTCGTCCAAGCATTCGGTCCTACCTCCGCTGAATGTGTCAAATGTGACAGTTTTGGCCGTGGCCTTTCCGCCATGGTCTTCAATTGA
>JAYKHG010000114.1:0-11757 GCA_035284825.1 Cyanobacteriota bacterium | reverse complement strand
ATGAGTTTCCTTGCCGGACTGAATGAGGCCCAGCGGCGGGCGGTGGACCACGCCAGCGGGCCCCTGCTGGTGGTGGCCGGGGCGGGCAGCGGCAAGACCCGGGCCCTCACCCACCGCATCGCCCACCTGATCGGCCACCACGGGGTGGATCCAGCGAGCCTGTTGGCGGTGACCTTCACCAACAAGGCTTCCCGGGAAATGAAGGAACGGCTGGAGGTGTTGCTGGCCCAGGCCCTGGCCCAACGCCAGTTTGGCCAGCCCTGGGCCACCCTGCCCCTGGTGGAGCAGAAGCAGCTGCGCAGCCGCATCTACCGGGAGGTGATCAAAGACCTCTGGATCGGCACCTTCCACGCCCTCTTCGCCCGGCTGCTGCGCTTCGACATTGACAAATTCAACGACCCGGACGGGTTGCGTTGGACGCGGCAGTTTTCCATCTACGACGAAAACGACGCCCAGAGCCTGGTGAAGGAGATCGTCACCCAGGAGCTGGGGCTGGATCCAAAGCGCTTTGAGCCCAAAAAAGTGCGCTGGGCCATCAGCAACGCCAAAAACCAAGGCTGGCTGCCCGACCAGCTGGAGGCCCAGGCGGACGGCCAACGGGATCGAAAGGTGGCCGAGGCCTATCGCCTCTACCGCCGGGCGCTGGCGGCCAACAACGCCCTGGATTTCGATGATCTCCTCCTGCTCCCGGTGGAGCTCCTGAGGCAGAACGGAGAAATCCGCAGCTATTGGCACCGCCGCTTTCGCCATGTGCTGGTGGATGAGTATCAAGACACCAATCGCACCCAATACGAGCTGCTCAAGCTCCTGGTGGCCAACGGAAAGGATCCAGATCAGATCGACAACTGGAAGGACCGGTCGGTGTTCGTGGTGGGGGATGCGGACCAGAGCATCTACAGCTTCCGTGCCGCCGATTTCAAGATCCTGATGGGCTTCCAGGCGGATTTCGGAGACGGAGCCGACGACACCGCCACCCGCACGATGGTGAAGCTGGAGGAAAACTACCGCTCCACCGCCACCATCCTGCAGGCGGCCAATGCCCTGATTGCCAACAACAGCGAGCGCATTGACAAGGTGCTGCGGCCCACCCGGGGGGAAGGGGAACCCATCAGCCTCACCCGCTGCGACGACGAGATCGCTGAGGCCGAAGCGGTGGTGCACCGCATGCGCATGCTGAATGCGGCCCACCCGGAGCTGGCCTGGGGTGATTTGGCGGTGCTGTATCGCACCAATGCCCAGTCTCGCGCCATGGAGGAGGCCCTGGTGCGCTGGGGGATCCCCTACCTGGTGGTGGGGGGCCTGCGCTTCTACGACCGCAGGGAAATCAAGGACATCTTGGCTTACATGCGGCTTTTGGTGAATCCGGCGGATTCCGTGAGCCTCCTGCGGGTGCTCAATGTGCCCCGGCGCGGCATTGGCAAAACCACCATCGAGCGGCTGAGCGATGCGGCCAACCAACTGGGGGTGCCCCTCTGGGAGGTGGTGAGCGACCCGGAGGCGGTGCGCTCCCTGGCGGGCCGATCCTCCAAGGGGCTCCTGCAATTCAGCGAACTGGTGCGGGATCTCCAACAGCGCCTGCAAGAAGCTCCGCCAGCCGAGATGGTGCAACGGGTGATGGAGCAGAGCGGCTATCTGGCGGAGCTGATCGCCGAAGCCACCGATGAGGCGGAGGACCGGCGCCGCAACCTCAATGAGCTGGTGAACGCGGCCTTGCAATACCAGGAGGAAAATGAAGAGGGTTCCCTGGAGGGCTTCCTGGCCACGGCCGCCCTGGCGGGGGATGCGGACGACAAGGACACGGCCTCGGAGCGCGTGGTGCTGATGACCCTCCATGCCAGCAAGGGCCTGGAGTTTCCCGTGGTGTTTCTGGTGGGACTGGAACAGGGGCTCTTTCCCAGCTACCGCTCCCTGGATGATCCCGCCGCCCTCGAGGAAGAACGGCGCCTCTGCTACGTGGGACTCACCCGGGCCCGGGAACGGCTGTTCCTCTCCCATGCCTGCGAGCGGCGCCTCTGGGGCGGCATGCGGGAGCCGGCCGTTCCCTCGGTCTTCCTGTCTGAGCTTCCAGAGGCACTGCTCCAGGGAGATGTGCCCCGCAGCGGCGGGGCCGCCCTGCGGCGGGAGCAGCGGATGGAGCGGCTCACCAGGATCGATCGGGCCGAAAGCAAACAAGTGGCCGGTGGAGGAACGGCAGGGGTACCCAGCAACGCCGTGAGGCGTCGGGGAGTCACCCATGCCTGGGCCGTGGGGGACCAGCTCAGTCACAGCAACTTTGGTGTGGGCACCATCACCCACCTCTTCGGCTCCGGCGAGAAGACATCCCTCGCCGTGAAATTTCCTGGCATGGGGCCCAAAATCCTGGATCCCCGGCTCGCTCCAATCGTGCCCCTGGCGAGCCCACCCCCTTGAACTCCAGCTCCCGAACGCCCCAAATCCTGGTGCTCACCGGAGGGCTGATCCATCTGGTGCACCAACTGGCGGTGGCCAGCACCATCGGGCCCAAGGGGGACCACCCCCCCGCGATCCACATTGTGGTGACGGGCGTGCTGCGGCGGAAGCCCGACGCCCTGGCCGGGATCCATCGGGAGATCGGCGCCTGGTTGGCCGTCCTGCGCCAACGGCTGCCCAATCGCTATGGGGGGGTGCAGCTGGTGCAACAGCCCAAAGCCCTGGAGCCCAGCCCTTGGGACTGGGCCTTGCTCAACAACCAGTGGCTGGAGACCCAGCGCCAGGTGATCGACCAGCTGGGGATCCAGAAGATCGTCGTCTGCGGGGACGGGCTGGGGGTGTACTACCGCTGCCCACGGGAACTGCGGGCGCTCGTCCCCAGCCTGCTGGGCCTGCCCATCCCGGAGCCCGGACGCACCGTGCGTTATGTGCTGAGCGGCCGCCAACCCCGCTGGCATCGCCCCCCCCCGCGCCCCTTGCCGGTGCCGCTGGCCGGCAGGAGGGAACTGTTCGACACCCTGGTGGAGGCCCTGCGGGAGCGGGGCCAGTCCGAGCTGGAGGCGGTGCTGCGAGAGGCCAATCCAAGGCGGCCGTTGTGGCTGTGCTCCGTGCCCAACCTGGCCCACCAGTTCCCCGGCGAGCGGATTCCCCAGGAGGTGCTGCGCTCCTGGGTGGGAGCTCTGCAACGGGAAGGGTTCCAACCCGGGATCGACCAGCTACAACTGATGGATCACCCCAAAGCACCATCGGGCGGAAGCTTCGGCCCCGTCACCGAACCCTGGCTGGCCCCTCCCTTGCGGTCCAGCCTGCCCCTGGAGGTGCTGATTGCTCTCCTGGAGGAGGCCCGTCCGGAGGGTGGGATCGTGGTTTGCGGCATGACCTCTGCCCTCTATGGGGTGCGGGCCCTCACCGGGGCAACGGTGCGTTGGCTGGGCCTGGCACCCCTGTGGTGGTTCAACCCCCTCTATCGACAACAACCGCTCGAATTTCTCCACCGGGGCCTACGAAAAGCACGCATGGCTTGGCTGACGGCGCAAATCTAACTTGGCTGTATCCCAGCACACCTGGCCTTCCAAGCCAAGCCAGGCTCGCCCTTCCATGGGTAAGCTCAGCGCTAACTAGAAAGTTAACGTCTGGTTTTGGAGGCTGAATCCATCGCAACATCCTCTGGGTGGGAGAAGAGACCAGTACTCATCACGGGTGGCTTGGGATTTATTGGCTCAACTCTCGCCATACGCCTGAGCACCCTTGGGGCAAAGGTGACCGTCGTTGACAGCTTAGTCCCGGAATATGGGGGCAATCTCTATAATCTCAAGGGATTTGAAAGCAAAATTCGAATCAACCTGTCCGACATGCGCGACCGGTTTTCTTTGGAAGCCCTCCTCGCAGGCCAGGAGGTGATTTTCAACCTTGCAGGCCAAACAAGTCATCTTGATTCGATGGAGGACCCCCTGACGGATCTGGACATTAATTGCAAGGCTCAGGTGTCATTGTTGCAGCTTTGCAGGCGAGTGAACAAAGATGCACGCATCATTTTTGCAAGCACACGCCAGGTTTATGGGCGCCCCTCCTATCTGCCTGTCGACGAGAACCACTCTGTGAAGCCAGTTGATTTTAATGGCATCAACAAACAGGGGGGTGAACTCTATCATCTACTCTTTCAAGAAATCTACGGCCTCTCAACATGTGTCCTCCGTCTTACTAACACGATTGGTCCAAGGATGCGCATCCGCGATGCCCGCCAAACCTTTCTGGGCATTTGGGTAAAGCAACTGTTGTTAAATGAACCCATTCATGTCTGGGGAGGCAACCAATTACGCGATTTCAATGATGTGGAGGATGTTGTTGATGCCCTACTCCTTGCCGGTGGTCATCCATCCTTGCCCCCTGGGCCATTTAATCTTGGATCCTCCGAAGTCATTGCCTTGAGAGATCTTGCTCAGCTTCTCATTCAAATCAATGGTTCTGGAGAGCTTGTCGTCACCCCTTTTCCCGAAGAACGCAGCAAGATTGATATCGGGGATTACTACTCCTGCTATGAGCTTTTTCAACGCAGCACCGGCTGGAAACCTCAACATACCTTGCGGGAAACCCTGGAACGGACCCTCACCTATTACAAAATCCACAGCCAAAACTATCTTTGAACGCGGTGATGCCTTCCACCTTCTCTGCCAACGCTAACGAAGACCCCTATGGATTTCCCAGGCAAGAACTGCTGCGGGATGGCCACTTACTCCTAGAAGCCCTTGAACGGATGCGTGCATCTGGGGAGGTGATTCTCGGCGCAGGTGTCAGCCGATTTGAGGAGGCCTTTAGCCAGTGGCTCACCACCAGCGAGGGTGGGTCGGAAGTGGTGGGCGTGGCCAATGGCACCGATGCCTTGGAGCTTGCCTTGAGGGGTTGCGGCCTATCGGTGGGGGATGGGGTACTGCTTCCAGCCCACACGGCCTACGCCACCCTCGCCGCCGTGCTGCGGGTAGGGGCCAAGCCAATCTTTGTTGATGTGGATCCCGGAAGTCCACTGCTCTCCACCCAACACCTGGAGGAGCGACTGCTCGGCAGCAACCCCAAACCAAAAGCTCTGATTGTCGTGCATCTCTACGGAGCGGCCTGTGATCTGGATGGTATCGAAACCCTCTGCCAAGTCCACGGGGTTGATTTAATCGAAGATTGTGCCCAAGCCTGTGGAACCACCTATCAAGGGCGTCCCGTGGGCACCCGTGGGCGCTTTTCCGCCTTCAGTTTCTATCCCACGAAAAACCTGGCGGCCTTTGGGGATGGGGGAGCCTTGGTGGTCAACCGTGCGGAGGATCGCTTGGTCGCCCGCCGCAGTCGTTTCTATGGCTGGGATGGACAAAAAACAGCGGTGCAATTCGGCATCAACAGTCGCCTTGATGAGCTGCAAGCCTGGGTCCTGCTTGGAAAATTGGCGCGGCTGGACGGTCAAATAGCCCGAAGACGACAAGTTGCCAGCTGGTATCACGATCGCCTCCACACCCTCTTGAAGGTTCCCGAGGATGGGCAGCACTGGCACCACAGCTATCACCTCTATGTCGTCGAAATGGCGCCAGCCTGGCGAGATGCCCTCCTGTCAGCGGGATTCGGCAAGGCCCTCCCCCTTGGGGTGCACTATCCATTGGCCTGCCATCAGCATCCGTACATCCAGCAGCTTGTGCCAGAGATTCCTCCATTGCCACGCACCGAATCCCTGGTGAAAAGAATTCTCTCCCTACCTCTGAACCCGTACATGGAGGAACACCACGTGGAGCACATCTGCCAGATGGTGAAGCCTTTTTTGGAAGGGGATGCGTGATGCGTCCCCATGAGTACCACGTCCTCGCGGCACTGGAAGGAAAGCACTGGTGGTATCGAGCTCTGCGGCGCCGGTTGTTGGCGAAGCTGGAGCAGGAGGCACGTCGAAAGAATCGCCCCTTGCGGGTGTTCGATGCGGGCTGCGGCACCGGTGCCTGGCTGGGGGTTTTGTCCCTACACAAAGATATACAGGCTGCCGAAGGGTGTGATCTTCACCCCCTGGCTGTGGGCTACGCCCAAGCTCGGGGACTAAAGGTGGAACGACGCTCAGTGAATGCCCTGGGAGGATTACCAGCGGACTGGGACGTGGTGTGCTCTATCGATGTGCTCTATCACAGGGAAGTTGACCCTCAGCGGGCCCTCGAGGGCATGGCGGCGCTATTGGCGCCAGGGGGGATGCTGCTGTTGAACGTGGCGGCCATGCCCTGCCTGTCCAGGCCCCACGACGACAATGTGATGGGTGCAAGGCGTTATCTGCCAACGGGATTGCGGAAGAGCGTGGAAGCAGCAGGTCTCCACACCGAAACCCTCTGCTACTGGAATTCATGGTTAACCCCTTTCCTATGGGTGGCGATCCGACTAGGCGAAAGGCCCAGGACTGGGGAGGCCTCCGCACTCCAGCAACCCCCAGGGTGGCTCAACGAGAGCCTCAATGGAGTGCTGGAGATGGAGGGCCGCCTCGCCCCCATGCTGCCCCTGCCCTGGGGCAGTTCCCTCCTTCTGACTGCCCGTAAATCCCCGTAGAGCCAGCCTGAGATGTCAGACGACACCACCACCCCGGAACTGAGCCTGGTGATTCCGCTCTATCGCAGCGGTGAGTGCATCGACGCGCTGATCACTCGACTGGAGAGTCTCTACCTTCCCTGCACTTGGGAACTGATCCTGGTGGATGACGGAAGCCCCGACGACACGGTGGGTCGAACCCGCGGGCGACTTCAGTCCAGCCCTCTCCGTGGACTGCTGATCCGCCATGCCCGCAACTACGGAGAACATGCGGCCGTGCTCACTGGTTATCGGCACAGCCGTGGCCATTGGATCATCAATCTTGATGACGACCTCCAGAATCCCCCTGAGGAGATCTTTCGGCTCTGGCAGAAAGCACGAAGCGAAGATCTGGACGTGGTGTATGGCGATTACGAGAGCAAACAACATGCCTCTTGGCGCAATTTGGGCAGTCGCTTCGCAAACCGCACAGCGAATTGGCTGCTCGACTTGCCGGAGCGTTTTTATCTCTCGAGCTTTCGCTGTGTGTCAGGATTCATTGGCAGGAGCGTGGCCACCTATCAAGGCCCCTATCCATATATTGATGGCCTGCTCTCGCAATACACCCAAAAGATTGCCAGCCTTTCGGTAAAACATCACAGCCGCTACGACGGAGTCAGCAACTACAACCTACGCCGTCTCGTACGTCTTTGGCTCACCATTTTTACGAGTTTCTCCATCATGCCCTTGAGGCTAGCCTCCCTCGCTGGCGTCATGTTGGCTGTGATCGGACTGATTAGCCTGCTTATCCTCATCTTGGAGGTATTGATCATCGGTCCCGATGTGGCAGGGTGGTTATCCATCATCTCTGCCATTTTGATTTTTGGCGGGATCCAATGCCTCCTGATCGGAGTGGTAGGAGAATATCTGGGTCGTATTTTTCTCACTGTGAGCGGCAAACCGCAATCGTTCGTTCGCAGCGTCGATGCGATCGAATCACTTTCCAATAGGGCTATTTTCCTAGGGACAGGGGGGCAGGATGGCCCGATATAGATTGGCCCAGCTTGGCCAGAAACTCAACAAGAGTTGGGTGAGGTTTTTGTTGGTTGGTGGCTGTGGAGAGCTTCTTTACCTGGGACTCTTCACCGCAGCCAGCCGGGCCTGGGGCAACACTCCGGTGGCCATTGCCTTGGCTGGAGGCATCTGCCTGGTGACCAATGCGATCCTTCATGCGCGGATCAGTTTTCGCATCCACTTTCGCTGGTCTATGTTGATGGATTACCTCCTAATTCAATTGGTTTGTCTCCTCCTTTCCTTGCTGATCGGATGGGGCATGGACAGAATCAAGATCTCCGCCCCCATCATTGGGCTTTCAACGATGGTGGCCTGGGCATCGCTGTCATTTGTGATGACGCGCTGGCGTTTTCAGCGCTCCGGTAATCCGGAACTGGTGGGCCGTGGGTTGGCTTCCAAACAGACCAACCATTGGCCCTGATGGAACACAATTGAGCCTGCATCCGGCCAAGCCTTGCAGGAGGGAACCGTACTCCTCACCTCCGCCTCATTGCCCTCACTCCGAAAAGCAATATGTTCCACATTGATGCCGAGCAATTGACGAAAGATGCCCTGAATGCTCCAGGACTGCCGGAAGACCGATTCCCCAACGCTGCTCCAATGGGGAAAGGATTGATTTCGCTCCGTTGTGCCAAACAAGCGAAAGGGTTGGGTTGGCACCTCTGGTCGCGTCTGTGAATGGGCCCGCACATCCGAAGCAATGGCCTGCGCCATGGCCATGTCGCGTCGCTCTAAGAGGTGAACGCGCTCCCAAACCTTGCTGGCAAAAGCCGACTGGGGGATGACATAGCCCAAAATCAAGACCCCAACAAACCCCCGCACCCAATGACGGGGAACACTCCACCCATGGGCACCAGCATCTTGAAGGAAAACCAATGCCATCAAGATGAACCCAACGATGCCGAAGTTACCCAAACCAAGGGAGCGCCTGGGGAAACCGGCTTGCAAAACGAAATAGAGAAAGAGAGGCAGCAGGGTGAGCCAGGCGGCGGAAAACCAAAGCCAGCCCAGGCGATATAGCCGCTCCGCACGATTTCCAAAACGCCGCCACAAAAAGACAGACAAGAACAGGAGGAGGAACAAAAAGGAAAGCGACAGGAGAACCTGGGCTGGTCTCCAAAGGAGGGAGACATCAGTGGCGTAGATCTCGCCATAGACATCCGCGTTGAAAAGCTTCTCAATCACACGATCTGGTGAAGCAAAACCTGTTCGGGCATTGGGAGTCTGACTGCCCATTCCAAGATGAGCGATGACGGCATAAATCAAGGATGCGCCGATGACTCCCACCAGCAGTTTCAGTCCGCTTCTGGAGGGATAGCGCACGGTGCCAAGGGCGCGGCCCATGGCATCAAAACCAATCAGACCCAACCCATACACACCCGTGGGCTGATAGAGACCCATGGCAAAAACAATCATCGCTGTTCCCAATACTGCATCTCGCCAGCGCCGACCCAATAGGGGTGGAGAGGGATTGAATGCGATCAGTACCCCTCCCCAAACGGATAAGGCGGCGGGCAACAGGTACAAGCCAATCGCAAAACTGAAATTGAATAGATCAAGAAGATAAGCGTGCAGTGATATCAGCACTGCAGCAAGAAAGATCCATCGAGACGAGAACGATGGCAAAAACAATGGCAAGCTCGCTGCGATGGCAAAGATGGATGCAGCAGCCAGCAGCCAGCCAAAGAAGGGAGAGAAAGAATATTGGAACAACAGGCCATAGATCAGGTCCCAGCTGGGCCGACTCTGATTGAGCTGAGGAATAGGGTCTCCAACCAGAGCCCAATCATCCACATTCCAAGTAGGAGAGGTTACTTCTTGCCAGTGGATGGATAAAAAAAACAATAGAAAGAAGAACCCCCAGCGAAGGGTTTCCACACGTCGTAAGGCTGGTGGCAAGAGATAAGTTATTAGGCTTTCGCATATTAACCGAGCCACTGAGCAATGCCCTGTCGCCCGGACAACAGCTCGATCAGGTCACACCCCAACATTCAGTACATTCAGTAGCGAACCTGCCAAGGCCAGCGATCAGGCACGCAGAGAAATTGATCATCATGACCGCAGTCGAAGGTGGCTGAATAGAGAATACGCCCCTCCAGCCAATATTGAATAGCAATGTAAAGGGGCGGGAAAAGGCCCCAATAGCCACGGTAACGATGGAGCCAAGAAATATAGAGAATCAACATGAAGAAGGCCACCCCATCCGCCAGGCGACTGGTGATCTGTGGCAGCCATAGCTGGGTGATGGAGGCCTGGATAGCCAGATAGATCAGGCCGAACACCAATAGCAGCAGGGTAATCGGGCAACGCAGCAACCGACGGGGATCCAGGCGAGCCTGAACGCAGCCCACCAGCAAGCCATAGGCCAGAGCCCGTTGGAAACGACCGACGATGGCCCGCTGGGAGTAGCTATTGAAATAGTCATCACTGGCATAGTCGAAAAATCGATCCAGGGCCGTTGGGGCGATTGCCAGCAACAGCCCCACCACCACGATCGCTGCCAGCAGCCACGGCCAGCGCCGGCGCAGTCCAGCCAGGCTCAAGGCTCGGGGGCTCTCCACCAGCCGTTTCAGCACCTCTGGCAAACGAACCACCAGGGGTAAAAGACTGATGGGAAGGTTGAGCACAAACGTGTTGTGGCTGAGGGCGGAAAGGATCACCCCGAGGCCCACCCAGCGCCGATCGATGCGCACCAACCTCGCAGCCTGGAGAAACAGGGGCAGGAGCAACACCACCGCCAGGGCTTGGCGGGTGTGGGCGTTCTGGAGAAAGCCCCGCAGCAGAGGACTACAGGTGATCAGAAGCGACCACCAGCCCGCCCAAGGCCAAGCCCGCCAGTGGGCCGCCAGGAGGATGGGAGCAGCTGCAAAAGCGGTGGCGACCAGACCCTGCACGGCAGCCATGCGATACGGCAACAGAAGCAGCAGGGGTCTAAGAAAACGCCAAAGGAGCTCAGGAGGGGCACGCTCGGGATCCCATTCCATGTAATGGGAAAACCGGGTGGTATCACTATTCCCCCAACTGGCCAGGGTGAAGAACACCAGCACGAGCATCAGGAAAGTGACCACGGCACCGAGCCAGAGCCGGCGCCGTTGCAAAATCCCCGCAATCTGGATCAGCAGGGCTGTCAGTCCCTGGGCGATGAAGAGATAGGCCATGGGCAGGGGGGCCTGAATGACCTGGTCAACGCGAAACGGGGCGATTTCTGGGAATGGCGTCATGGTGGTGGGGATGACAAAGACCTGGGCCCCTCCGATCGCCTGCGGAACACCCGATACTCCCCGCTGCTGAGCCTGAGCTCTCCACTGATGTCCTCCCAGCGGCCCGACTCCCGGTTCAGGCAGGAACGAAAGAAGGCCTCAGTATTAGGCCCGTCGGGATCGGTGCGCATCCACACCACATAGCGGTTGCTGGGATCCGTGAGCTGACCGCAGACGTCCGCCGGTGTGGTGGGTAGGTTCAGCTTCCGGGTGGCCCAACTGGCCTGGAGCTGCCGATGGTTGAGGCTCCAGTCTGGCCCGATGCCCGTGGTGCTGGCCCGCCGGTGCAGCTGACGCTGCAGGGCCACATCCTGGGGAGCGGTGAACCCCTGAACGGGTTGTCGCTGATCGAGGAGCATGCGACGGGTGGCCTCGCGATCGGCTTCCACGGCTAGCACCTGGGCATTGGGCTGGCGAGGAGCATGGAGAACACTGACCAGAAAGACATTGTTGAAGAGAATCAGGGAGAGAACCAGCACAGCCAGCCGGCCTGCCAGGCGCTGAAACGAACCGCCCCGGTCCATCACGGCAAAGCCAGACACCATGAGCATCACCAGGGGGATCACGAGCAGCTGAAAGGTCTCCTTCTCCGAGCCTTGACGCATCAACACCGACAAGATTTCCAGGATGAAGAAGAGAGCCAGGGCTGGAAGAAGCAGGAGCCGATCGGCCTGGCTGAACGGCTGACGGCCCAGATGGCAGAGCAGGGCCAACAGGGCCAGTGCGGGGATGAGGGCCAGGAGCCAGACCGGCAGACCAGCCACCTGGAGCCGTAGAAACTCACCCATCAATGGCAACAGGCGTTCACTATCCCCAGGGAAGCGACCGGCCTCCTCCAAGGGCAGCTGCAACGTTCCGGCCCAGGCCATGGCCAGGCCATCGGGGAGCCCTCCGTAGGGAGCAAACACCAGCAGGACGGCGATGAGCGCCCCGAGCAACACCGGCAGAACCCAGGCCAGGG
>JAYKHG010000113.1:0-3290 GCA_035284825.1 Cyanobacteriota bacterium | reverse complement strand
ATGGCCTGGAGGGCTTCCCTCAAATCCAGCCCTCCGTCATAGAGCGCCCGCCCCACGATCACCCCCTCAACTCCCAGGGGGGCCAACACCAGGAGGCTCAGAAGATCACTCAGGGAGCCCACGCCCCCAGAGGCGATCACTGGAATGGTGGAGGCCCGGGCCATGGCACGGAGAAAATCAAGATTGGGCCCCGCGAGGGTGCCATCGGTGGCGATATCGGTGGTGATGAAGGCGGCCACCCCACTTCCTTCAAAGCGCCGGGCCAGATCCGTGGCCTGAAGGGCACTGCTTTCCAACCACCCCCGGGTGGCCACCCATCCTTCCCTGGCATCAATGCCCACAACGATGCGACCAGGATGGCGTTGAGCAAGTCGACACACCAGCTCAGGTTCCTCCACGGCCAACGTTCCGAGAATGACGCGGTCCAAGCCCAACTCCAGCAGCTGCTCAGCCCGCTCCAGACTTCTGACCCCACCACCGAGCTGCACAGGAATGGAGAGGGCGGCGGTGATCGCGCGAACGGCCCGATCGTTCACAGGCTCCCCTTTCCGCGCGCCGTCCAGATCCACCAGGTGGAGTCGGGCAGCTCCTTGGCTTTGCCACTCCAAGGCCTGGGTTAGGGGATCTTCTGAAAAGGTTGTGACCTTGGTGTAGTCGCCCTGGTGGAGCCGCACGCAGTGGCCCCCCAACAGATCAATCGCAGGAATGACGTCCACGTCCCAATCGCCACTGGTGTCATCATCCCGCGGGCCGCAAAGTGGGGCGAGAACCAGGGCCCCATGGAGTTCCCCCCTCCTCCCCCCACTCCCCCGATCCAGATCGATCGATCGATCTGGATCGGCTTTCCCGATCCCGCCCTCGAACAAGTGCTGCGCTCCCACCTCTTCCCCCCAGGTGCCAACCCTGGGGCCTGTCAGCGTCAGGGCGGCTTGCGCTACATCTACAACCGCGTGGACCTGGATGGCGATCGCAATCCAGAAACCCTCGTGGCCCTCCTTGGACGGCAAGGCTGCGGAGATCAAGGCTGCCCGGTGATGCTCTTTCGAGACCTGGGACGAACAATCACCCCCTTGCAGACCCTCTTGGGATTTCACACGGCCTTGATCGTGGCCGAACGGACCACAAAGGGGTGGCGCGACTTGATTCTTCCACCATCCCCAGGGGCCCAGGGGGTGCAGCCCACCCTGCTGAGCCATGACGGCCAGGGGTACCCCATCAAGCCTCCGATCGCTGTTCCGGAACCGTCAGCCGCCCCCGCCAGGGGCATCGCCGCCCTGGTGCTCAAAGGCAGCCCCTATCTGGTGCAGGGCCATTCCCTTCCTTGCCCCGCGGCAGGAGGATAACGGGGCAAGCAGGAAGAACCGTCCCAGGGGCTCCCGGTCAAATCGAGGCGCGGCTTGGCGACGGACCGCTTGAATGGCCAAACCTGAAGGACAGCAGCCATGCGGATTCTGGTGATGGGGGGAACCCGTTTTGTGGGGAGGCCCCTGGTGGCTTCCCTGGTGGAAACAGGGCATGAGGTCAGCGTGTTCACCAGAGGCCGCCAACCCATTCCGAGTGGCGTGGAGCATCTCCAGGGTGACCGCACGGTGGAGAGTGACCTGAGGCAACTCTCGGGTCGAAGCTTTGACGTGATCGTGGATAGCTCCGGCCGGACCCTGGATGACACCAAGACGGTGCTGAGCTTCACGGGCGCCCCCAGTCACCGACTGGTCTATGTGAGTTCGGCAGGGGTGTACGCCGACAGCGAAGTGTGGCCCCTTGACGAGGAGGCGCCCATCGATCCAGCCAGCCGCCATGCCGGCAAGGCTGAAACAGAATCCTGGCTGCTGGCCGAGGGGATTCCCTTCACCAGCTTCCGCCCCACTTACATCATTGGACCTGGCAATTACAACCCCATTGAGCGCTGGTTTTTTGATCGCCTCTCCCACGATCGGCCCATTCCCTTGCCCGGGGACGGGCGGTTGATCACCCAACTTGGAGACGTGCGCGACCTGGCCAGGGCCATGGCCCTCTGCCTCGACGTGGAGACCGCCTGTAACCGTATTTACAATTGCTCGGGCCGCCAGGGGGTGACCCTCAGGGGGCTGGTGGCCGCAGCGGCTGAGGCCTGTGGCAAAGATCCAGCCAGCGTGGAGCTCCAGAGCTTTGATCCGGCCAGGCTGGATCCAAAAGCCAGAAAAGCCTTCCCCCTACGACTCTCCCACTTCCTCACCGATACCCATCGGCTGCAGAGGGAGTTGGCCTGGGAACCAAGGTTTGATGTGGCCGCCAGCCTGGCGGACAGCTATCAACTCGATTACTCGAAGGCCTTGTCGCCAAGCCCTGATTTCAGCTCAGATGAGGCACTTTTTAAGGGCTGATATGGCGAAAAATGCACGGATGAGAGGCATGAACCCACCCAGCCGACCATAATGCGACCAGTTTGACGGGGTTGGCCCGATGGCAAAGGAGAGAATCAGTTCACGCCAAGTTGCCGATTCCATTCAATGGATCGCCTATGCGTTGATGCTTGTCTTCCTGGTCCAGGTGATCGCAGCTCTTTTCCCGGTTGCCCTGCTGCAGCCGGAGTGGATGCTTCGATTCAGCGCCGCCATTCGTGGCACGGCAAGTTTGCCCCTCTTGGGCGTCGGATTGTTGATGCTCGCGAATTTGATTGATGGAGATGTGCAGCCTGCCTCCAACCAGCTTCCAAAGATACGGCAAATCGCCACCTTGGCAGCCCTTGGTTTTCTGTTGCTGATCCCGTTGCAGTCCTATGGAACAGTGCGTGCCATCAACGGCCAGGTGGAGGAGCGACAAGCTGAATTGAAAAAGGTTGTTTCCGCCGTTGGCCAATTGCAAAATGCCACGACGGAACTGGAGTTGCGTCGAGCACTTTTGGCCATTCCAGGGGGCGAGCAGCTGGCGAGGCGGCCCCTCGGGGCGGATGTGCCAACGGTGAAAAACTTCTTGCTTGAGAGGATCAAAGCAACCATCTCACGCCTGGAGAACGACCTAAAAGAAAGCAAGAGTAATGCCCTGCAAAGAATCATTCTTCCACTGTTTCGGGATGGTTTTCTTTCCCTTGCCTACTCCCTTGGCTTTGCTGCCATAGGCTATAACAAACCCGGTCAATCCACCCCCCTGCGTCGCCTGCTTCGCCCAAGAAGCGTCGAACTGTTAAGGGAGAACAAAACCTACGCTGAGGGCCTGTTCAAGAAACAAGATCGTCCTCCCTCTTGAGGAGATGGAGGCTTTTTGCCATCTCTTTCATACCCTCGATGAAACCCTTGGAACCGAAGCCAAAG
>JAYKHG010000112.1:0-8873 GCA_035284825.1 Cyanobacteriota bacterium | reverse complement strand
CTCCTCAGCGCCGATTGCTCTCCCACCCGCAAACCCCCATGCTCCCGTCTGAGAAATTCCGTGGCGGCCAGGCGCAGCACCGCATCCCCTAAAAACTCCAGCCGTTCATGGTGGATGGGTTCCCCTAGCGAGCTGTGGCAGAGAGCTTCGTCAATGGGGCTGAGTGCCTCGGCGGTGGGGCCTGGCCCGCCCTGGGCGGCGGGGTCGATGCCCAATGTCTTCAGGAAGGCCACCAGTTCGGCCAAGCGTTCGGGAGACACCGGGAAAAGGGGTAAACACCTCCAGCTTGGCTGATTTCAGCCCCAAGTCAGCTGTTGTGCTCGCAGATGATTTGGCCTGTTTGGTGACTTTCCGTTGGCTATAAGGGGGGAAAGCAGGCCGTAAGCCGGGTTCTGTTCCCCACCGCCCCCCCAGCACGGGGCTGTTGGGCGGGGGTGGTGGATCATCTCTCTCGAACCGCCGTTACCGGCGGCCTCCAGCGGCGCGCAACAGACGGAACGGGACCATGGCCAACCCTTGTTCCGTGGGCCGAAGCCCTGGCCTTGCTCCCGGCCGGGGTTTACCAAGCCGACACCTCTCGATGCCGCTGGTGCGCTCTTACCGCACCTTTGCACCCTTGCCTGTGCGGGGGGGCATGGCCCCCAGCCATCGGCGGTGTGTTTCTGTGGCACTCTCCTCACGGTTTCCCGCACTGGGCGTTACCCAGCAGGCCTGGCCATTGGGGAGCCCGGACTTTCCTCAACCGGATCCACCGAACCCCCTGGATGGGCTCCAAAGGAGCTGGCCTTCGGGTGGTGGCCGATCGTGATCACCTCACCTGCTTTCAACACTCACCTTAAGAGCCCGCAGCCATGCCGCCTGCCGAGGAGTTTGCTGAAGGCCCTGAGGGGGCCCAGGAGTAAAATTGGAGCCTTGGGGCTGTAGCTCAGCCGGATAGAGCGACGGTTTCCTAAACCGTAGGTCGTGGGTTCGAGTCCCGCCAGCCCCGTTCTCCTGGTGTCCAAACAAGGCTGTTTGGCTTGTCCACCTCGCCAAATCCCCTACCCTTGGGCGAGGTGCCGCCAGCCCATGAGCCAGCTTCACAACCTGCGGTTGCGGTTGCTCGTGCACCAGGAATCCGAGCAGATTGCGGCGAGTCAACTGGAAGATCTGGATCTCACCTTGGTGCAGGCCCGGGCCCTCTGTTGGCTCGCCCTCTTGGCCGATGCCCATGAACAACAGGCCGCCGATGCGGAACACAGTGGCAATGCGGAGCAGGCCATGGGCTGGTTCGCCGATGCCATGCGCCTGCGTGATGTGATCCATGTGGTGAGCTCCATCGAGGTTCCCCCAGCCCAGGAGCTGGTGGATGGGGAGCTGGCCGCCTGACGCCATCACCTTCCATGGGCCAAGCTGAATGCCATGATGGGGTATGACCAATTCAAGGGAAGCGGTGCCCGAAGAGCCCTGCCAATGCCCTGACTGCCAACGGTTCTATCGGGAACACGACCGGCTGATCCGCGAAAACCCCAGCCTGCGTCAGCAACAGGAACTCAACTGGGCGGCCCTGCAATCCTTCCGCACACTCGCTGGCCGTGTGCTCGAAGAATTGCAGAAGCAAACCAACGACGGTGACGACACTGCAGTAGCGCCAAAGGTGGATGCCAGCGCAGGTGGCGGCCCTTCCACCCCTGCGGGTGCCGCTGCCCCCGAGCCTGACGCCATCCAGCAGGCGATGGCCGATTTGGAAAATATCAACGCCCATCTCTTTTCGATTGAAGCGCTCATGGAGCGCATCTTTGATGTGCGTGTGCCCGAAGAGGTGGAACAGAAATTCCGTGAGGTGGCCGGTGAATTGGCCCCGGATCCCCTCAATGCCGATCGCCTGCGGCTCAACAGGCTGCTCCACCAAACTCCTGATCTTCCCGATCGGGATCGAAACTGAGATCGCCCCAGCCCCAAGCCCGCTGCAGGCTTCACTCCAGTTCGCAAGTGATCGTGACCGGGAACGCTTCCGCTCGCCAAATATCTTGGGCGTATTGGCGGATGGAACGGTCTGAGGAGAAGAAACCCGTGCGGGCCGTGTTCAAGAGGGCCATACGGCTCCAGCGGGTGGGATCAGCCCAGGCTCGACTCACCTCCCCCTGGGCGCGGAGATAGTCGCCAAAATCAGCCAGCACAAAGAAGGGATCCGAGCCGGTGAGGTTTTGCAACAGGGGCCGAAAGAGCTCCTGATCGCCATTGCTGAAGTGGCCCTGCTCAATCAGCCGCAGGCTTTCCGCCAGCTCGGGCTGGGAGGGGATCAGCTCCCATGGGCAGTAGCCAGCCTTGGTCAGCTCTGCAATCCCGTGGGTGGTTTGGCCAAAGAGGAAGAAGTTGTCCGCGCCCACCTGCTCGCGGATTTCCACGTTCGCTCCGTCCAGCGTGCCGATGGTGAGGGCGCCATTCATGGCGAATTTCATATTTCCCGTACCAGATGCCTCCTTGCCCGCCGTTGAGATCTGTTCCGAGAGATCCGCCGCCGGATACACCCGCTCACCCAGCTTCACGTTGTAATCCGGCAGGAACACCACCCGCAGCAGCCCATCCATGTCGGGATCGGCGTTCACCGTTTCGGCGATGCCGTTGATGAAGCGGATGATCAGCTTGGCCATCGCATATCCTGGCGCCGCTTTGCCGCCGAAGATCACCGTGCGAGGCACCATGCCCTCGGTCGCTCCATTCTTGATGCGCAGATATTGGGCCACCACCTGCAGGGCGTTGAGGTGCTGGCGTTTATATTCATGGATGCGCTTCACCTGCACATCGAACAAAGAGGCCGGATCCACCAGCACGCCCGTGTGGCTGTGGATGTAATTGGTGAGCTCCCGTTTCACCGCCAGCTTGGTGGCCTGCCATCGCTCCAGGAACCCCCCATCTTCGGCCAGGGGTTCCAGGGCCCGCAGCTGCTCTAGGTCTGTCACCCAGCCTTCGCCCACCGCTTCGGTGAGTAGCGCGGCCAGCTTGGGATTGGCCAGGGCCACCCACCGCCTGGGGGTGACCCCATTGGTGACGTTGGTGAATTTTTCCGGCCAGATCGCGGCGAATTCCGGAAATAGGTCGCTCTTCACCAGGGCGCTGTGCAGGGCTGCCACGCCGTTCACATGGTGGGAGGCCACCGTGGCCAGGTGGGCCATGCGTACCGCTTTGCTGCCCTCCTCATCAATGATCGAAACCTTGCGCAGGATTTGCTCGTTACCGGGATACTTCAGGCGCACCTGCTGCAGGAAGCGGCGGTTGATCTCGTAGATCAGCTCCAGGTGGCGGGGTAGCAAACTGCCGAAGAGATCCAGCCCCCATTTCTCCAGGGCCTCCGGCAGCAGGGTGTGGTTGGTGTAAGAGATGCTGCGGCAGGTGATCTCCCAGGAGGCGTCCCAGTCGAGGTGCTTGTCATCCAGCAGCAGGCGCATCAGCTCGGCCACGGCGATGGCCGGGTGGGTGTCATTCAGCTGGATGGCCCAGTGTTCAGGGAACTCCTGAATCGGCAGGCCTCGCATGTCGAGGCTCCGAATCATGTCCTGGAGGGAGCAGCTCACGAAAAAATGTTGCTGCTTCAACCGCAGCCGTCTTCCCTCATCGGTGCCGTCGTTCGGGTAAAGCACCTTGGAGAGGGTTTCACTGGCCACCTTCTCCTCCACAGCGCCGTAATAGTCGCCGATGTTGAAGGCATAAAAATCAAAGGATTCCGTGGCATCAGCCCGCCACAGCCGCAGCCGATCGCAGGTGTTCACCCGGTAGCCGAGCACCGGCACGTCGTGGGGCACCCCAATGGCATGTTCCGCGGGCATCCAGCGCACCCGGTAGGTGCCGTGGTCGTCTTGGTACGACTGGGTGCGGCCCCCAAAGCCCACAAAACAGGCCTGGTCCGGATGGGGGATCTCCCAGGGCCAGCCCGCCTTCAGCCACTTGTCCGTGATCTCCACCTGCCAACCATCGCGGATCAGCTGGTCGAAAATCCCAAATTCGTAGCGGATGCCGTAGCCCGTGGCCGGGATTTCCAAGGTGGCCAGGGATTCGAGGAAACAGGCCGCCAGCCGCCCCAGCCCCCCGTTGCCCAGGCCCGGTTCCTCTTCCACTTCGAGGATGTCCTGGAGGCTGTTGACGCCAAACCGTTGCAGCGCTGCGGCGGCTTCCTCCTGGATGCCCAGCATCAGGAGGTTGTTGCTGAGTTGGGGCCCGATCAGAAATTCAGCGGATAGATAGGCCACCACCCGGGTGGGTGTGGCGGCAATCGCCTCATTGCCCGCCAGATAGCGCGTCATCAGCCGGTCGCGCACCGCATAGCTCAGGGCCATGTAAAGGTCGTGGCGACTGGCGTTGGGGGCCAGTTTTCCCAGGGTGTAAAAGAGGTGTTCGGTCATCCCGTCGAACACGTCCTCAGCCTGGAGCCCACTGCGGTCGGGATCGGCGTAGCACCCCGGGGTTGGAAGACGCAGGTTGCGGGGTTGTTGGATCGTCATCTCTGGCGTCTTCTGACGACGGTGCTGGGCTTACACCTCGACCGTAGCGTTACCTACCAATTCCTGCTTGCGCGGTGGGGGGGCCCACACCTGTGGTTCGCCCCCTGGCCCTTGGAGCTCCTTAGCATCCATCCAGTCATTGGTGCGAATGGACCACCCTGGCATGGCCCCCTTGGATTCCTCCGGTGATGGGCCCTGGAGGTTCGCTGACCATCCCGTTCATGCCATTCGCCAAGTGCCGAGTCGGCCTGAGGGGCCTGCCCTTCTCCTGGTCCACGGCTTTGGCGCCTCCACCGACCATTGGCGTCACAACCTGCCGGTGCTGGCCCGGAGCCATGAGGTGCATGCCGTTGATCTGCTCGGCTTTGGCCGCAGTGCCAAACCCGAAGGCCTCCCCTATGGCGGTGCCCTCTGGCGCGATCAGTTGGTGGCCTATGTGAGGGAGCGCATCGGCCGTCCCACCGTGATCGTGGGCAACTCCCTGGGGGGATACGCCGCCCTGGCCGCCGGCGCTGCCCTGAGCCCCGCCGCCCCCACCGCCAGCCTTCCCCTGGCTGCTGGGGTGGTGTTGCTGAATGCGGCAGGACCCTTCAGCGAAGAACAGGCTGAACCCAGCGGCTTCGGCGCCATTGCCCGGCGCACCGTGGGCCGGGCCATCTTCACCAGCCCCGTGGTGCAGCGCCTGCTGTTTGAAAATCTGCGCCGCCCAGCCACCGTGCGGCGCACCCTGCAGCGGGTGTATGTGGATCAGACCAATGTGGATGATGCCCTGGTGGAATCGATCCTGCGCCCCTCAAGGGATCCGGGGGCTTTTGGGGTGTTTCGCACGGTGTTTGACATCCCCCGAGGCGAGCCCCTCGATGCCCTCTTCGCCCAGCTCGGGGCGCCCCTGCTGCTGCTTTGGGGCCTGCGGGATCCCTGGATCAATGCTGAGGGCCGCCGCGCCAGCTTCGCCCGCCACGCCCCTCCTTACACCACCGAAGTGTTGCTGGAAGCGGGCCACTGCCCCCACGATGAGGTGCCCCAACAGGTGAACGCCGCCCTGCTGGAGTGGCTCCACACCCTCACCTCCGCCACCCCCTGCCTGCCATGACGCTGACCCGCGAGGCGGCCCCCTATCCCCACTGGCTCTTCACCCACCCCAGCTGCGGCGATGCCCTGCGCCTGGTGCCCGAGAGGGGTGGGCTGGTGACGGGCTGGCAGAGCGGTGGCCGGGAGTGGCTCTATCTCGATGAAGCCCGCTTTGCCGATCCCGCCCTCTCGGTGCGGGGGGGGATTCCCGTGCTGTTCCCCATCTGCGGCAACCTCCCTGGGGATGTCTTGCCCTTGCCCCAGGGCAATTTCACCCTCCGTCAGCATGGCTTTGCCCGTGACCTTCCCTGGAGCCTGGAATCCCTCGCTGATGGTCAAGGCGTGGCCCTCACCCTGGTGGATGATCCCATCACCCGGGCGGCCTACCCCTTTGCCTTCCTCCTTCGGCTGGAGCTCCGCCTCGCCCCTGGCCGGCTGCTTATCCAAGCCTGTGTCAGCCACACGGGGCCGCCCGATGCGCCCCCCATGCCCTTCAGCCTGGGCCTCCATCCCTACTTCCAAGTGAGCGGTCTCGACGCGGTGCGGCTGGAGGGTTTGCAGGAGCTCTGTTTTGACCACCTCAGCCAGGGTGAGGTGGTGACGGCCCCCCAGTTGGAGCGCCTGGAGCAGGGGGTGGATCTGCTCAGCCGGTCCATCGCAGGAGTCGTCACGCTCCGGGATCGGGAGGCGCAGACCACCCTCACTCTGGAGATCACCCCCCCCTTGGATCGGGTGGTGGTCTGGAGCGATCCCCCCCGCCCCATGGTGTGCCTGGAACCCTGGACTGGCCCCCGAGGGGCTCTGCTGAGTGGTGATGGGCTGCTGGTTCTGCCGGCGGGCGAGAGCCTCAACCTGGCCTGCTGCTACCGCGTCGCCACGGGTTGAGCGGGCATCGCCACCCCCGGCAGGCGCCCTGGGGAGAGTTGGTCCTTTGGATCAAATTGTCGCTTCACAGCTTCGATCAATGCCTTGGCCGGGGCATCGGCCCAAGCCACCAGCTGGGTGTTCTCCGGCTGGATCAACACCGTGAGGTGCCCCCCCAACTCCTGGCAAAAGCTGCGTAGGGCTTCCACTTCGGCCGCTGTGATGGCATGGAAACACCAGGCCATCCCAAGGCCGCTCCCCGCCCCCATCTCCAGTTTCAGGCCAAGGCCCGCCCCCTTCTCCACCACCAGGGGGGCCCCATCCGGATTCACCCCAATCCGCAGGAGCCAGACCGGTTGCTCTCTGCTCAGGTCGCCTCCGCGCGCCTCCTGCAGCAGGGACTCCACCTCCTCCGGTGGGAGCCGTCGGCTGGGGAGGGGGGTGAGGCTGGCCACGGCGGTGAGCTGATCCTCCAGGCAGGAGGCCTCCACGCTGGCCAGGGCGATGAGCAGGGCTGGCCTGGCCTCCAGGCCGGCCCCCTCACAGAGAGGCGCGCTCCACCAGTCGATGCGCTCGGGGGTGAGGGTTGAGCGGGCCAGGCCCGTGGCCAGGGCGGCGAGGAGGTTGCCCTCTCCCTGCACCAGCAGGCCTGCCCGGTGGGGGGGGAGGGGCATGGTGCGCAGAGAAAGCTCGGTGATCAGGGCCAAGGACCCCCAGCTCCCGGCCAAAAGGCGCATCAGGTCGTAGCCCGCCACATTTTTCACCACCCGGCCACCAGCCCTGGCCGCCGTGCCATCGGTCCGCAGGAGCCCGATGCCGATCAGTTGATCCCGTAGGCCCATGTAGCGCTGGCGGTAGCCCCCCGCCAGGCCCCTGGCCACTAGGCCTCCCATGCTTCCCCCCCCGCCAGGCCCCTGGGGATCGGCCAGGGGGTGGGTGCCCCAGGGGAGATCGACCGCCAGCCACTGCCCATGGCTAGCCAGCACCCGCTGCACCTCCAGCAGGGGGGCGCCAGCTTCCACGGTGATCGTGAAGTCGCCGGGGTTGAGCTCCAGGATCCGATCCAGCCGGGCCATGCTCAGCGGTGTGCAGTTCCCTGCCACGGGCGGGCCCCAGCGGAGGCGGCTGCCCAGCCCCTTCGGGATCCAGGACGTGGACTCCCGGTGCCAATGGCGCACCAGCTCGGGCAGCTCCTCGGGGGTGGGATGCATCAACCCAAAACCTGCTCGATGCCCCCGAGCCAGGTCTGGGCCATGGCCTGGTACCCCAGGGGGTTGGGATGGAGCCCATCCACCAGATGGAGGCCAATGGCCCGGTTTTGATCCACGCTGCTCACGCTGATGTTGGTGTATCCCTTCCGAGACCGAAGGGCCAGAATCCGTTCGTTGTAGAGCGACACCTGCTCCACCATCTCCGAGCTGATCGGATCCCTGAGGGTCGGCTGGTTCCAGTCGTTCGTGAAGGTGGGGATCGTGCCGACAATCACCTTAAGTTTGAGGGCCGCGGCCCTGGCGCGCGCATCCACCTGTTTCAGCAGGGCCTGGAGCCGATCGAGGGCCGCCTCGGCAATGGATCCCTGCTGTTCGCCCCGTCCGTCATTGCCCACGTCCCCCGCCGGCACGGCTCCATCCTTCCGCTCCACCACCTGGTGCACCACATCATTGGTTCCCACCATCAACAGCAGCACATTGGTGGTGTTGCGATCGCGGGAAAAGTATTTCGTGGAGATGGCCTTTGGAACCTCGGAAAGCAGGCCTTTTCGGACCGCCCCATTCGGGCCTTCATTGGCCTGCAACGACACGTAGCTGCGCCCACCAATGATGGCGTCCGTTGCGGCGATGCCCACCCCGCTGATGCCCCAGTGATTGGGTTCGCGGGTGGGATCGCCGCTGGTGCGCTTGGAGCCTACGAAATCCACGTCATAACCCTTGCCGGTGAGCGCGTCGTACAGCGGCAGGCGATACCCTCCAGGGGAGCCCACCCCTTCGGTGATGGAATCCCCCATCGGCATGATCCGCAGCTTTTGCCGCCGGGCATCGGCGGATCGTTTGTCCATGGAGGGGTGCATTGGCTCACGGCAGTTTCCCTGACAGGTCGGCCCATCGCCAACCCTTCCCCGCGCCTGGGATCGGGGGGAATCGCCTGAAGATCGTCGTGCTGGATGACGATCCCACCGGATCCCAGACCCTCCATGGCTGTCCCCTTCTCCTGCGCTGGGATGAAGCTTCCCTGGCGGAGGGGTTGCGGCAACCCTCCCCCTTTCTTTTTCTGTTGGCCAACACCCGCGCCCTCGCCCCCGAAGAGGCTCGCTTGCGGGTGCGCCAGATTTGTGCTGCCCTCCTGCCCGCCCTTGCCGTCGCCCGGGCGGAGGGGGTGATCGATGGGGTTCTCATGGTCAGCCGGGGGGATTCCACCCTCCGGGGCCATTTCCCCTCTGAGGTGGAAGCCCTGGCGGAAGGG
>JAYKHG010000111.1:0-3051 GCA_035284825.1 Cyanobacteriota bacterium | reverse complement strand
CCAGGGGAAGCATGGCCTGATGAAAGTGAACGTGGGCCCAGCGATCCGGCGCCTTGGCCCTGCGCTCCTCGGCCAGGGCGAGCATGGCCTCTGCCCCATCCAGCCCCAACACCGGCGTCTGGGGAAGGGCTTCTCCCAGCAAAAAAGTGATGTTCCCTGGGCCGCAGCCCAGATCCAGGCTCCTTTCGATCGGTCTCCCAGGGCGGCAGCCAGTAAGCAGGGCCAGGATCTGGGCGGTGAAGGCCCGATCCGTTTCCTCAAAATTCGCCTCGGCGTAGGCCTGGGCCTGGTGGGGATCGTCCATGAGTTCGGGCTCGCAGATCCGTTCCATGGCGCTTCGGAATCGATCCAGCGATCGTGGCAGAGGGGTTTGGTGGCAACCTGGCACCAGGGCCCCTCATCTGCACACAGCGTTTCGATCACCCTCCCCACGGACAGCGACCTGGTTGGCTGCATCGAGCGCAGTGGGATTCGCTCAGTGTTCACCGTGCCCTGCACGATCACGTCCAGTTGGCACCACCAGCTGCTCCGGCGCAGCTCCAGCGGGCCCCTCTCCCTGCAACCCACCACCCATGAGGGAAATCTGGCGGGGCTGGCGGCGGGCACCTGGTTCGCCACGGGTACCCCTGCCCTGATCCATCTGCAGAACTGCGGTCTTCCGAACCTTGCCGATGGGGTGCTCACCTGTGTGCAACCGAGGGTGTTCGCCATCCCGATGGCGGCTGTGGTCACCTTTCGAGGGGCCACCGCGAGCGATGAAAGCGAACCCCATCAGGAGGTGGGAGAGCGCACCGATGCCCTCGTGTCAACGATCTTTGGTGGGGAAGCTCGCATCGGTGGGGATCGCCTGGGCCACCAGCCAGCGCTCCAGGAGCTCGAGCGCACCCTGGCCCATGCCAACGCCGGTGGTTTGGCGGTGCTCAAGCTGTCGCCCGGGGCCTTTGCTCTCACCCCGATTCCCAGGCAGCCCAGTGGACCCGCCCCCCCCGGGGCCCCCCTGGAGCTGGTGGCGAGCCTGAACCAGCGGCAACGTGGGGGTGGGCGGGCCTGGTGGAGTGGTGAGGCGCTGACGAGGGAGGAGGCCATCACCGCCATTCGTGCCCACCATCCGGAAGCGGCGGTGCTGTTTTGCAACGGCTACATGGCCCGGGCGGCCCAGGCCACGGGGGATCGGGCCAGCGATTTTTTCAATGTGGGCTACATGGGCGGCACCCTGGCGATCGGATGGGCCCTGGCACGAGCCGCTCCCCAGCTGGAGGTGGTGGTGGTGGATGGGGATCAAAACGCCCAGATGAGCGCGATGAAAGACCACCTGCTGCTCGACTACCCCCCCAACCTGCACTGGTACATCCTGGACAACGGGAGGGGTGATTCCGTGGGTGGGGTGCCGAGCCTGCCCCTCTCGCCCCTTTATCAGGCCCTGGCCAGGGTGGTGCCGATCCTTTCCCAGGAGGGGCCGTTTCCCCATCCGCGGGTGGGCCAGCTGCAGGCGCTGGCCCAGCGCTTTCGCCAGTGGATCGCGGAACGGACCCTGCCCCTTCCTCCCCCTGCCCTGTCCATCCCCTCCCTTTGACCAACGCCATGGACCTCCCACCCATTCAGCCGAGCGAACCGCATCCCCGCCTGGAGCCCCTCCCCACCACCGAGCTGCGGCCGGAGTGGCTGGCCATCCTGGAACGCATCCCCGGGGCGGGATTGAAGGGACCCGGCTTCCCCCACCATGTGCTCGGGGAGCTCATGCACAGCCCCGAACTTCTTGGGCCGTTTTTGCAATGGTGGGTGAGCGCCAAGAGCGCCATGGCCCTGAGTGTGCGGGAGCAGGAGCTGGTGATTTTGCGCATGGGGGTGCTCTATGGCAGTGATTACGTGTGGAAACACCACGTGCCGGTGGCGCGGGAATTCGGAGTGCAGGTCGAGGAGATTCGGGCGCTGCGGGAAGGGCATTTCGAGGGGTTTGCGGAGCGGGAGCAGGCCCTGCTCTGCCTCACGGAGGCGATGGTGTGCGAGCGCCAGGTGAGAGGGGAGGTTTGGGCGCGGCACGGCCTCCTGCTCACAGCGCAGGAGGTGGTGGACCTGATCGGCCTGATCAGCCAGTACGTGCTGTTTTCCCTCACCAACAGCGTGCTGCAGGTCCCCCTGGAGGCGCCGCTGCGGGCGGAGCCGGGTCTCGCCGAGCCGTGAGGCCGGGGCTGTACACCGCCCATGGTGGCGCCCTGGCGTTGCACGCCCCATCGGTGGCGTTTATGGTGCCGGTTACGCCTTAGCCCGATACCTCTGTGACGCTTTCCATCCCACCGCTGCCGGTGTTTGTGCACAGCCAGGATTTCCCCGAAACAGCCCCGGCGGCCAATCCGGTGTTTTACCGCACTTACAGCCGCAAGGGCCCCGGCGGGCGGGAGAGCTGGCGGCAGGTGGTGGAACGGAATCTGGAGGGGTTGCGGCAGCTCGGAGATCTGAATGAGGAGGAGGTGGAGCTGCTGCGGCGAATGCAGCTTGAGCAGAAGGCCCTGCCCTCGGGCCGTTGGCTGTGGATCGGGGGCACGGAATGGATCGCCCGTCCAGAGAACTTCAGTGGGGCCTACAACTGCACGTCCACCAACCTGGTGGATTGGGAGGCCTTCGCCCTGATGATGGATCTGGCGATGATGGGCTGCGGCACGGGCGCCATCATCGAGCCCCATTTAATCAGCCGCCTGCCGTTGGTGCGCAATCAGCTGGTGATCGACGGGGTGAGCGACATCGGCGCCACACCGGAGGGCCAACGGCAGGAACTCACCACCCACACGATCAATGGCCAGCAGGTGGCCATCAAGGTGGGGGACACCCGCCAGGGCTGGGTGGAGAGCTACAGGCTGCTGTTGCAGGTGTGCAGCGATGAACGCTTTGCTGCGGGGGAGCCTGTGCACATCGCGGTGGATCTTTCTGATGTGCGCCCCGTGGGTGAGCGGCTGAAGGGCTTCGGTGGCATGGCCAATCCGGTGAAGCTCAAGGACCTCTACGGCCGGGTGGCCCAGATCCTCAACAAGTCCCAGGGGCGCCAACTCACCTCCG
>JAYKHG010000110.1:0-6309 GCA_035284825.1 Cyanobacteriota bacterium | reverse complement strand
GCCTATGCCGCATTCCTTCTCCGCCTGTTTCCCTGGACCAGGGCCGTGGGAGATAGTGTAGCGGGATACGTTGTTCAATCGGCGGAGCTTGTGCTCACGGCCATCGGCAATTACCTTCCCAACCTTTTTGTCGTTGCAATTATCTTTTCCCTTGTCTATTACCTCCTGAGGGCCATCAAGCCATTTTTTAAGGCCATCGAAAGGGGAACCCTCGTGATTCCTGGATTTTATGAGGATTGGGCCAGCCCCACCTACAACTTGCTGATGGCGCTGGTGATCGCCTTGGCGGCCATCCTGGCATTCCCCTACATGCCGGGCTTCAATTCTCCAGCCTTCCAGGGTGTTTCCGTCTTTCTGGGCTTGCTCCTCTCCTTGGGATCCACTTCCGTCATCACCAATGTGATCGGAGGCATCATTCTGATCTACACCAGGGCCTTCCGAGTTGGTGATCACATCCGCGTTGGGGACGTGATTGGCGATATCATTGAAAAAAACTTCTTAGCGATCCGAATCTGCACACCAGCCAACCAGATTATCACCATTCCAAACTCAGCGCTTTTGAGTAATAACGTCATCAATTATAACATTTCCAAGCGCGATTTGCGCCGTTGCCTGATCCTGCAAAGCACGATCACCCTTGGCTACGACGTGCCTTGGCGCAAAGTGCACACAACCCTCATCGAGGCCGCCCTGGCCACTGAACACATTCTCAACAATCCCCACCCGTTTGTTCTGCAAACCAGCCTCGATAACCACAACGTGGCATATCAGGTCAATGCCTATACAAATGAGCCAAATCTCATGGTCTTCATTTTTTCGGAGCTCCATCAGAACATTCAGGACAAATGCAATGAAAACGGCATTGAGATCCTCTCTCCCGCCTACTCTGCCCTTCGGGATGGCAACAGGAGCACCATCCCCGATTCCTACCTGCCCAAAGACTACGTCGCCCCTCCTTTTCGGGTGGACACAGCGGAACAACCCCCAACCTGAAACCCACCCTTCAGCACACCCGATCCCAACACCGTGACTCCACAGTCCATCTTCAAGCTGGTGCTCCTCCTGGGAGTGGTGCTCATGGTGACCTCCATTGGGATCCGGGCGCGCCTGGAGCAGCCCCTGATGCTGCTGAAGAGGCCTGAGCTGGCCCTTCGCTCCATGGTGGCGATGTACGTGGCGGTGCCCGCGTTTGTGCTCCTGATGGTGTGGTTGGTGCCGCTACGGGAGGGCGTTGGGGCGGTGTTGTTGGGGTTCGCGGTATCGCCCGTGCTGCCGCCCTGGGCCAAACGGGGGATGGCGGTGGGGGGACGGAGCGACTACGTGATCGGCCTGCAGGTGCTCTCCTCCCTAGCGACAACCCTGGTAGTGCCGCTGATGATCCTCATCGCCGCTCGGGTCTTCGGGGTGAAAGCCATCCTGGAGCCCGGATCTGTGGAGCAGGTGCTGCTCGCCACGGTGGCCATTCCCCTGGCCCTTGGCCTGGGGCTCGCCCGCCTCTGGCCAGAAACCGCCCCGCGCCTGGCGGTCCTGGCGGACCGGGTGGGTGGCATGGTGCTCCTCCTTGGCGCGGTTTCCCTCCTCCTGCTTCGCAGCGAGGCGATCCTGGGGGTGTTGGGCCGGGGAACGCTTCTGGCGACCCTGGCGGTGATTGCCTTTGGCCTGTTCGTTGGACACCGCCTCGGTGGCCCTGATCCCGGCAACCGCGCCGCCCTCGCCTCGGCCACCGTGTCGCGCCACCCAGCAATCGCGCTCCTGGTTGCCACCGGAGCCGTTCCCCAACACCAGCCCAACCTCATCGGCACGGTGCTGCTCTATCTGCTGTCCGCCCTGCTGCTGCCGATCCCCTTTCAACGAAAACGCCCCTAAGTGGGGGGCACTCCGCCCCTGGGCCCCTGGCGCCAAACCATGGCAGCGAGCCAGTGGATCCCCACCGGCGGCCAGATCGACCCACTCACCAGGTAGGCCAGGGCGCAGGCAAGACCAAGCAGGCTGCTCTGCAGCAGCATGCGGGGATCCGCCGGAGCGATCTGGAGCGCCCCCCGCCCGGGGCGGGCCGTCAGGGCATGCCAGGCCACGAACAGGCCAACGCTCAGGGCCACCCAGGGCACCAGCGCCAGGGGCCGGAACCCTTCCAGGGCACTGGGCAAAAGCAGCACCCGGAAGACCACCTCCTCCCCCAGGGCGGGAAAGAACAACAGCCCCAAGGCCTGGGGCCGGAGGCCACTGCGACGGACCAGAAGGACCGCGAGGACGCCATAGCCGATCCCGATGCCCAGGGTCCAAAGGCGCCCCGTGGGATTCCACTCAGGAAAAAGGCTGTCGCCCAGACGACCGAGGAGGGTGGGCACAAGGGGCAGCTGTCCGAACAGCACCGTGGGGGCGATGGGTTCCATGCGCGGGTCTGCGCCAGGAATCTGGTTGCTGCGCACCACCAGCAGGGGGAGGCCCACCCGCAGAAACTCGGCGGCGAAGAGATCGTGGGCGCTGCGGGGAAGGATCGAGCGCCAGCTGAGCATGGCATCGCGGAGGCTCTGGCTGGTCTCAAACAGGCCATCGCCCACATGCGGACTGGGCTTGGCGGCACCACCGGTGCCGGCCGCCAGGGCCCGGGCGGCGTTGTTGGCCCAATCGCCCCGCACCTGGCCAAAGGGCTTGAGGAGCCGATCAAAGGCCAGGCCCAGCTCCCGCAATCGCTCCCGATCAAAAGCCGACATCGGGATCGCCTCCCCCTGCTCCCGCAGCTGGCGGATCGCGAGCCACAGGGCCGGGCCGGCGTCCTGCACGCAGGAGGTGGAGGGAGTCACCAGGGCCACCCCTGTGCCATCCCCGCTGCGGTAGCGAGCGGCGATGAGCTCCGCCTGCAGGGCGATGGCGTCCAGCACCGCCCCGCCGATCGGCACCAGCACATCGGAGAAGGGCCGCAGGCCGATCCAACCCCGTTGCAGGCTGCCGGCGTAGGCGCTCCAGTCCTGGCTGCCGGCAAGGATGCCATTGGGGTTGGAGGCGTAGATCTGGTGGTAGCGGATCCCCAGGCGGGGCTGCCCGGTGAAGCCATCTCGCACCACCTCGGCCTCCCCAAAGGAGAAATGCCCCGTAGCGGTCCAGCCCGTCACGGGCTCGCCATCCACACCACCGATGCCCCCGAAGAGATGCATCAGCAGGGCCCGCTCCCCCAGCCCCCAGCCCGGCACCGGTTTGCCCTTCGGAATCAGGGCCGTGCTCTGGAGGGTGCCCCGCTGGAGCGTCGCAGGCCCCCAATTGTCGTGGTGGAGGAAGGCCAAGGACCCATCGGTGCCGCGCACCACCCGCCGTGGGGTGAGCTGAAAGAAGGCGTAGGGGTGGAGCGCCTGCACGGTGAACACCCCATCGGTGGCCGGAGCCCCCTGGATCAACCACCCCCCCCCGTTGAAGGGGGAGCCCGCCAGCCCAGCGGGATCAATCATCCGCCGGCCATAGCGATCCGGGGGAAGGGCTGGAATCCGAATGGTCTCCTCCACCCCATCGAAGCGGGCGGAGGCGCGATTGAAGTGACCCACCCGCCACAGATCCTCCCCGCTCGCCGGTCCAAGCACCGTTACCAATCCCTGCCAGCGGCCCGTGATCTGCACGGGCGGGCTGCTGATGCGCAACTCCCCATCCCCTGGCGACACGCCCTCCAGCTCCACCGTCACGTCATCCCCCGGCCGCCCTCCGGCCAAGGTCTGCAGCGGTCCGGCGCTGCGCCCATCCAGGCGGGTGGGCACCACATTGCCCTGGGCCTCCGCCTGACGGGCCTCCTCCCCCAACCGAATGTCGGTGGTGACCGTGGCCACCAACTGCCTGAGGTGAGGGAGGTCGGCCCAGCGCAGCCGCAGCCGCTTCCCGATCAGCCCTTGCTGCCCCTTGGGGGTCTGCTCCGGCACGATCCACACCCAGTCGTCCTTCGGAGCGAGGGGATCGGCCAGATCCCGGGGGGTGGGCAACACGAGCCGGCCGATCCACTGGGCGCTGGGCCGGTAGAGATCGGAACGGGGGCGCTGGCTGAGGGGATAGCTCTCAGGCCGGCTCCAGGGGGAGCGGCGGGCGAGGGCTTCACTGCTCTGGGGCAGGGGCTGGGTGGGGGTGCCCCGGGGGGATGGGGCCGAAAACGCCAGGGGCGAAAGCAGCCCCTGGAGTGCGCAAACCACAAGCAGCAAAGCCGTGAGCCACCGGGTGAGCGCACCCAGGCCGATGCGCCATGGGCCAATCTTTCGCACAGATCCAGGGCCTGGCAGGGGGAGCTTACCGGGGGCGGCAACGGCCCTCAGCTGCGCAGTCGGTATTGGTCATACCGGTTGGCGGGGGGATCGGAAGGTGGCGTGTCATTCGCGCCCAACCAGCGGGCGGGATCGAAGCCAGTGGCTGCCTTCACCTGGGCCAGCAGGGTGGCCAGGCTTGGCGCTTGGGCCGAATCCTCGCCGATCAACCGCAGCTCCTCCACGTTCAAGGGGGGCACGGCGCCTCGGAGCTGGGCCAGCAGGGGCTGCAACCGCTGGGTGAGATAGAGGGTGCGGGCATCGGGACCCGCCTGCTGCCAGGAGGCCACCAGGTGCTGCAGGCCATCGGCCTGGGCCCTGCCCTGCTCCAAAATCGTGGCCGCCTGCCCCTTCGCCGCAGCCATCGCACCCAGGCACTCCGCCTCGGCCGGTGCCACCACATCCGCCTGAAGCTGGTGGCTCACCAGCTGAATCCGCTCCGCCTGCAGCGGCAGCTCCGCCTCCACCCGGGCCAACTCGCCCGCCACCACCGCCTCGGCCTCCGCCACGAGGGCCGCTTCCCGCGTGACGGCCTCGCGGATGCGCCGATCCGCTTCCGCCCTGGCGATCGCCTCATCCCGGGCGATGCGCACCAGCTCCGTCACCTTGGACTGTTCGGCCTCCTCGATGCGGGCCAGCGCCCGGGCTTCCGCCTCGGCAATGCGCGATTGCCGCAGCAAATCCACCTGCTGCCGTCGGCCGAGGGCATCGAGAAAGCCCACGCCATCGGTGATTGAGGTGATCTGCAGGCTGTCGAGATCCAACCCAAGCCGTGCCAAATCCTCCTCCGCCTCGGCGAGCATGGCCAGGGCAAAGGCCTCCCGATCGGCGTTCACTTGCTCGGGGGTGAGGGTGGCCAACACACCACGCAGATTGCTCTCAAGGGTCACCTGCGCCAAGGCTTTGATCTCTTCGGTGGATTGGCCAAGCAGCCGCTCGACCGCGGCATGGATTGCCGGTTCCCGGCTGGCCACCTTCACATTGGCCACGGCCTCCACGCTCAGGCGGATGCCGCCCCGGGTGAGGGCCTGGCGCACCGCCAGGGGGATGATCAAATTGCCCAGATCCATGGCGGCCACTTGCTCCACAAGGGGCACCACAAATGTGCTGCCGCCCTTCAGGAGCCGATAGCCGATGGTCCGCTCCTCGCCGCGGCGCCATCCGCGCTGGCCATAGACAATCAACACCTGGTTGGGTTGACACACCGCATACCAGCTGCGGAATCCCCGCATGGCCACCAGGCCGCCGCAGAGCGCAAGAAAGGAAAAGAATGCTGTCATCAGAGGAGTGGGGTGGGGGGGACAGAATCGAACGCCTTCGCGCCAACAGCTGCGAGCACGTCGATGCCAAGCAGGTCGCGGGCGCTTTCCAGAAAGCTGCGCATCACGGCGGGGTAGAGGCTCACCAGCTCGGCAAGGGAAGCGGGACTGCCGCTCTCCAACACGGCGATGCGACCCAAGTGCAGCTGCTCCGCCAGCCCCGCGGCCTCCGCCAGGATCGCCTCCATCTGTTGCAGCAGGAAGATGGCGGCGGCATCCTCGCCAGCGCTGTGCCACACCGCGGCGAGGAGATCATTCGCGGCGGCGGCGGCCTTGAGGCTTTCGGCGGTGGCCGCCGCGGCTCCCAGCGCCCGCCGTTCCTGGGCCTCCTGATGGGCCTTGGCCGGCAACACGAGGTCGGCCTCCAGGCGTCGGCGCTCCAACTCCGCCCGGAGGATTTGCAGGGCCCGCTCAGCGCGGGCGCTGGCCTCAGCCGCCGCGGCCTCCACCCGCTCCTCGGCCTGACGAGCCTCCTGATCCAGCTGGGCGCGGGTGGCCCGCAGGGCGTTCTGCTTCTGCTGCACGATCGTGCGGGCCTGGGTGCTGGCCACTTCGGCCCGCTGCTGCGCCTGCGCTTCCCGCTGATCGGCCTCCCCCAAGCCCTCCGCCTCCGCGATCGCCGCATCGCGCAACACCTCCGCCAGGCGGGTGCGACCCAGGGCGTCGTAGTACTCCACCTGATCGCTCACGCGCAGAATCTTGAACGTGTCGAGCTG
>JAYKHG010000109.1:0-4215 GCA_035284825.1 Cyanobacteriota bacterium | reverse complement strand
GGATCACTGTGTTGAGCCTCATCGTGTGGGTGCACCATATGTTCTATAGCGGAACGCCCCAGTGGATGCGAAATGTGTTCATGTTCACCACCATGCTGATTGCTGTGCCTACTGGCATCAAGGTGTTTGCCTGGATTGCAACCCTCTGGAGGGGGAAATTACGCCTGACAACGCCGATGTTGTTTTGTCTGGGTGGGCTTGTGAATTTCATCTTTGCGGGCATCACCGGCGTGATGTTGGCCACGGTGCCGATCGATATTCATGTGGGCAACACCTACTTCGTCGTGGGCCATTTCCACTACGTAATCTTTAATACGATCACTTTTGGAGTGTTTGCCGCTATCTATCACTGGTTTCCTAAATTCACAGGGCGGATGTATTACGAGAGTTTGGGCCAGGTTCATTTCGTGCTCACCTTCATCGGCAGCGCCCTCAATTTCCTTCCGATGCACTGGGCTGGGCTGATGGGCATGCCAAGACGGGTAGCATCTTACGACCCGGAATTTGCCCTGGCCAATGTGCTCGCCAGCCTGGGCGCCTTCCTCCTTGGGGTGGCGATGATTCCGTTTCTCCTTAATCTTGTCAGTTCATGGTTGCGGGGCCCCAAGGCAGATCCCAATCCCTGGCAGGCCATCGGATTGGAGTGGCTCCTGCCCTCCCCACCACCGTTAGAAAATTTCGAGGATGACGTGCCCACTGTGCTCAATAGGGGCTACGGCTACGGTTTGAATCTTCCCCTTGTTGCTGATGAGGAACGCTACGTGCAACGCGCCAAGGAGGCCTAACCATGACAAGCACCACTCCCGCTGAAATCACTGGTCAAGACCATGCCCATGGCCATGGCGGCCACAACCTGACGGGCATGATCATTTTTCTCTGCTCCGAGAGCGTGATCTTCCTCGCGTTCTTTGCGGGCTACATCGTGTTCAAGCTCTCCGCACCTCAGTGGCTGCCAGCGGGTGTTGAGGGGCTGGAAGTGCGCGCCCCCCTGATTAACACGATCATCTTGGTGAGTAGCAGTTTCGTGGCCTACTTCGCCGAGCGGCAGCTGCAACGCGGCAACCTCTGGGGGTTCCGAGCCTTTTGGCTGCTCACGATGGCCATGGGGGCCTATTTCGTTTTCGGCCAGGCGGTGGAATGGCGCGGCTTAGCTTTCACCCTTCGGGACGGGGTGTTCGGCGGCATCTTCTATCTGCTCACAGGCTTCCATGGTTTGCACGTGATCACAGGGATCTTGCTGATGGCCTTGATGCTCTGGAGGTCCTTCCAGCCCGGAAACTATGAGGGCGGGGAAGCGGGCGTCACCATGGTGTCGCTCTTCTGGCACTTCGTGGATGTGATCTGGGTGCTGCTGTTTGTGCTCATTTACGTCTGGCAGCGGCCATGAGCGAGGAAACGACCATCAGTTCGGAGATGGGGCTGATCATCGACGATCAGGATCACGATGTCATCGTGATCGGCGCCGGGGCGGCTGGTTCCAGCTTGGCCGCCGAGCTCACCGCCGCCGGAAAGCGGGTGCTGTTGCTGGAGCGGGGAGATCCTTTGCCCCTGGCTGAGCAAAACATCTCAGGCATCGCACTCATGCGCCAGAAGCGCCACCAACCCCCGGAGAGCTGGTTTGGGCCCGATGGCGATCCTTTTCAACCGCAAACTGTCTATGCTCCCGGGGGCAACACCAAGATCTGGGGTGGGGTGCTGGAGCGGATGCGAGAGGCGGAGTTCAGCGGCCTGCCAATGCAGGAGGGCCCCTCCCCCGACTGGGAACTCCGCTATGGAGACCTCGCTCCCTGGTATGACCGGGCGGAGCAGCTGTTCCGGGTGCATGGCCAGGCGGGCCTGGATCCCAGTGAGCCCCCCCGCGCCGGCCCCTATCCGTTTGAGCCCCGCCCCATCGCTCCTTTCCTGGAGGCGCTGGGGGAGGGTCTGGTGCGCCAGGGCCTTCACCCCTACCCCCTGCCCCTGAGCTGGACAGACACTCCAGACCATGGGAGCGGCGACGCCGAGGGGTGTGGCCTGGAGCCGGCCTTGGCCACGGGTCGATTGCATCTGCGCACCGGCGCCAAGGTAAGCACGATCGCCGTGGCCCCCGATGGCCGCCGCGTGGAGGGGGTGGAGGCGGAACTCGGGGGCCAGCGCTGGTTGTTTCGTGCCCATCAGGTGGTGTTGGCGGCCGGAGCGGTGAACAGCGCCGTGATCCTGCTGCGCTCCAGGAGCGAGACCTATCCCACCGGCCTGGCTAACGGCTCCGATCAAGTGGGCCGCAACATGATGAAGCCCCAATTGAGCGTGATTTTGCAGCGGGCCAGCCAGCCCAACGACGGCCGCTATGACCGCAGCTGGGGCATCACGGATTTCGTGGGCGGCGATCGCAATGTGACCTACACATTGGGCACCATCCAAACCGGCGGTGGCGTGCTGCGGGATTCTTTGTTTGCCGAATCGCCGCCGGTGCTCTCGTTGGTGTCGCGGCTGTTGCCGGATGGGGCCCTGGAATGGCTCGCCGATCGTTCCTTCACCTGGTGGGTGATGACGCCGGTGCTGCCCGATCCCGCCAACCGGGTGAGCCTGCGGGGGGAGCGGGTGCACGTCGACTACCTTCCGAATTGCCGCGAAGCGCACGACCGGCTGGTTTATCGCTGGTTGGGAGAAATCCAAAAGGTGGACGACGACCCCCTCACGCCCGAGGTTCGCCGCACGGTGGTGTACCCCCGCGGCGAAGCCCCCCTGGCACTCATTGGCCATGCGTGCGGCACCTGCCGCATGGGGAGCGATCCGGCCGCCTCGGTGGTGGACCTGCAGGGCCGCTGCCACGGCATCGACAACCTCTGGATCGCCGATGCCAGCGTCTTCCCAGGCTGCCCCACGGTGGGCCCGGGCCTCACGGTGATTGCCCATGCATTGCGGGTGGCCCAGGCGGTGTTGGGGGTGCTTTGAAGGGGTTGGCCCGCCCCGGGCACCCCGGAGGGGCGGGCCAGATGCTGCTCAATGCACGCAACCTGATGCGCGGAGAGCATTGACCCATCAATCCCCCCAAAGTGTGTTGGCCATCAGTGTGGATTGTTCTGGGGAATACTGCTCTGCCGCAACGGCGTTGGGGGAGGTTTCCTCAACGGTGTTGATGGCCTGTGCAGGTAAAGCGAGCGAAAGGGAACAGGCAACACTCGCCAGCAACAGCTTCGAGGTTTCCATGTTGATCTGATTAACGACACTTGATTTTATTCTCTTCCCAGAGCGAAGAGCCCCTACGGCGATGGCTTGATGGTCTGAGCAGGCAAGATGCGTGCAAACGCTAAGAGAAGCCACCAGCGGGGCTTCATGAAGTAGTCCTCGTCCTCATACTCCACCAGAGCTCCATCGGCATACGTCACCAAATCGTTGGGGCTGACCTCGAAGCCGGCCCTCCGGGCGATGGCGGCCACCTCATCGGCATCGGCCGCCGCCGTGGTGGAGAGCTGCTCCTGCAGGGCGGGATCCAGGCGGATGGCCGCGATGAAGGCCGCAAGGGGATGCTCTGCCATGGGGGAGGCGTGAGGAAGGCCCCACTTTGATGGCGGGAGCGGAGAGATGACGCGTTGGGGACCCGCTGCGGGAGGGGTGGAAAGTGCTCGGCACAGGCTTGTGAGGCCAACGCCCCTCTCACCCTTCCCCCGCTCCTTTCCCCCACTTGGCCCGCCCCTCAGGCCACTCGCCGCCGCAACGCCGCCAGAAGCTTTTCAAAGGCCTCTGGCAGCGGCGCTTCGCACACCAACCGCTCGCCGCTGATTGGATGATTCAGCCCCAAGGCCACCGCATGAAGGGCCTGACCCGGCAGCTCCCCCGGCAGGCGCCGGGCCCGGGAATACACCGGATCCCCCCCGATCGGGTGGTGGATGTGGGCGCAGTGCACCCGGATCTGGTGGGTGCGGCCCGTGTCGAGCTTGAAGCGCAGCAGGGCGTAATCCCCCAGCCGCTCCACCACTTGCCAGTGGGTGCAGGCATGGCGGCCGGAGCCATCGCTCACCACCGCATATTTCTTGCGGTCGGCCGGATGGCGGCCGATGGCGCCCACGATCGTGCCGGAATCCGCCGCGGGCTGGCCATGCACCACGGCCAGATACTCCCGGCTGGCGATGCGCTTTTGGATCTGCCCCTGCAGCTTCACCAGGGCCTCCTGGCTCTTGGCCACCACGATGCAGCCGCTGGTGTCCTTATCCAGCCGGTGCACGATGCCGGGCC
>JAYKHG010000108.1:0-3800 GCA_035284825.1 Cyanobacteriota bacterium | reverse complement strand
ACAGCGGTGGCCCAACCAGCAGGAATGGAGCCGCAAACTGGTCCACATCGGCACGGGCCCCGTGGTGTTGATCGCCTGGGCCTGCGGCATTGATCGAACCCTCGCCCTGCCGGTTTCTGGATGCGTCACCCTGCTGGCGGCCCTCAACCATCGCCTGCGGATCTTGCCCGGCATCGAAGACATCGACCGCCACAGCTACGGCACGATCGCCTATGGCGCCTCCATCACCCTGCTGTTTTGGCTGTTTTGGCCCTCCCGGCCCGAGCCCGTGGTGGCTGGGGTGCTGACGATGGCCCTGGGGGATGGGTTGGCCGGTCTGGTGGGTCCCCTGGTGTCTTCCCCCCGCTGGCAGGTGTTGGGACAAACCCGATCGCTGGTGGGGACGGCCGTGATGGGCCTGACCACGGCGGCGGTGCTTCTGCTGTTGGCCCACGTCCAGCCGGCCTCTGCGCCGCCCCCCTGGGCCCTGCTGACCATGGCCGCCGTGGCCACAGGGGTGGAACAGTGGGCCAGCGCCGGGATTGACAACCTCACGGTGCCCCTGGCCGTGGCGGGGATGTGGGTGTGGTTGGGGGCCTAATCCCGCAGCAGCCGTTCGCAGCGGATGGACCAGTCCTCTGCTGTGCCGATCCCCGCCACCAGCAGACGGTCCACGGGCTCGTCCCGCAGGCGCTGCTGCCACTGGCAGATCACCTCAGCCCGCTCCATCCACACATCCATCACCGTGCGCTGGATGGCCTCCCGATCCCAATGGCGGCCCCTGGCGATGTCCAAGGCCCAGCCGAGCAGGTCGTCCAGCTGGAAGGGCCGGAAGCCACCAAAGGCCGGACCGATCAGGGGGGATCCGGTGGACGGCGACGGCTGAGGTGAAAGATTGCGCTGCTCAAGATAAAAGAGCTGCAGGGGATCGGTGACACCACAAAACTGCAAGAGGTAGGACATCTGCCTGCCTGCGGAACATTGAAGTCAACGGTAAAGAGGTCCTGGCAGGACGATGTTCAGCGCAAACACATTGGAAGAAAGAAACCAGTTTGGCACTCATGATCGGCGAGTGCCAAACCCGCGGAGGCCAAAAATGGGCGGGCAAACTACAAACAATGCCCGGCTCAGACCGCCGCCAGTTCCCGCCCCTGGGCTTCCCCCACGGCCGCGGCCAGCTCCTCAAGGAGCTCCAGGGTGGTGGCCAGGTCGATGCAGGCATCGGTGATGCTCTGGCCGTAGGTGAGCCGGGTCAGGTCGGCGGGAATCTTCTGGTTGCCAGCCACCAGATGGCTTTCCAACATCAGGCCCATCACATGCACCGAGCCGTCCCGCACCTGCTGCGCCACCTCCCGGAGCACCTCCGACTGGCGCCGGTAGTCCTTGTTGGAATTGCCATGGCTGCAATCCACCATCAGCCGGGCCGGCAACCCTTCCCTGGCCAACTGGGCCGCCGCCGCCTCCACGGGCCCCCGCTCAAAATTCGGCCCCCCCTTACCCCCCCGCAACACCAGGTGGCCATCGGGATTGCCGGTGGTGGAGACGATGGCCGCATGGCCCTGCTGGCTGATCCCGAGGAAGTGGTGGGGTTTGGCCGCGGCCTCCATGGCATTGATGGCCGTCGTGGCGCTGCCATCGGTGCCGTTCTTGAAACCAATGGGCATGGACAGACCCGAGGCCATCTCCCGATGGGTTTGGCTTTCGGTGGTGCGGGCGCCGATGGCGGTCCAGCTGATCAGATCGGCGATGTACTGGGGCACCACGGGATCCAGGAGCTCCGTGGCGGCGGGCAAACCCATCTCCGCCAAATGGAGGAGGAGCCCCCGGGCACGCCTCAGCCCCGTGTTGATGTCATAGCTGCCGTCCAGATGGGGATCATTGATCAGCCCCTTCCAACCCACGGTGGTGCGGGGCTTCTCGAAATACACCCGCATCACCACTTCCAACTGATCCCGGTGCTGCCGGTGGGCCTGGGCGATGGCATTGGCATACTCCTTGGCCGCCTCCACGTCATGGACGGAACAGGGGCCCACGATCACCAGCAGGCGCTGGTCGCCGGCATGGAGGATGGCCTTGATGCGCTCCCGGGCCTGCTGCACCGTCCGTGCCCCCGCCTCCGAGATCGGCATCTCCCGGTGCAGGGCCTCTGGGGGCACCAGGGGCCGGGTGTCCACGATGTGGAGATCGGAGGTGGGGATCATGGGCCTGCGGACCAACCGCGAGCGGGTCATCCAAGCACCCTAACGGCCCCTCAGACCTGGATCAGACCGCCCCCCAGCACCACCTCACCGGCATAGAACACGGCGGCCTGGCCGGGGGTGATCGAAAACTGGGGCTCGGCAAACTCCAAGCGCACACCCCTGGCCAGGCCCCCGTCCGGCACGAGCCGGGCCCGCTCCGGCGCGGTGCGGTAGCGCACCTGCACCTCCACCTCCAGGGGTCCCTCCGGCGGCGCCATCGACACCCAGTTCACCTGCCCCACCTCACAAGTGGTGCGGGTGGCCTCCTGGCGCGGGGCCACCACCACACGGTTGAACGCTCCGTCCACCCGCACCACATGGAGGGGCTCGCTCCAGGCCACCCCCAGCCCGCGCCGCTGGCCCACCGTGAAATGTTCGATCCCGTCGTGGTGGCCCACCACCGTGCCGTCCCGCAACACGATCTCCCCCTGGCGAGGGGGCAGATAGGCATCCAGGAAGGCCTTCATCGAGCCGTGGTGATCGGCCAGGCAGAGGTCCTGGCTTTCGGGTTTGGCGGCGGTGCGCAAGCCCCACCGGGCGGCCTCCAGCCGGGTGTCGGGCTTGGCCATCTCCCCCAGGGGAAACACCAAAGCACCCAGCACCTCCTGGGGGAGGTCGTAGAGGAAATAGCTCTGGTCCTTCTGGCGATCAAGGCCGCGCAGGAGCTGATGGCGACCCCGCCCCTCCCCCGGCACCGGCAGGGGATCGCGCCCCTCGGCATGGCGCACGCGGGCGTAATGCCCCGTGGCCAGCCGAGCGATGCGGCGCTCACTGCGGGCCCAGGCCAGCATGGGGCCAAATTTCACAACCTTGTTGCAGCGGGAGCAGGGCAGGGGGGTGAGGCCGGCGCCATAGCCCTCCACCAAGAAATTCACGATCTCCTCTTGAAAGTGCTCGCGGAAATCCACCAAATGATGGGGGATCGCCAGCTGGTCGCAGATGGCCACCGCATCCACCAAGCCCTCCGCGCAGCAGGCCCCCTTGCCGCTCATCAACCAAAGGGTGAGCCCCTCCACCTGCCAGCCCGCCTCCACCAGAAGGGCCGCCGTCAGGGAGCTGTCCACCCCGCCGGAGAGGCCCACCACCACCTGATGGTCGCCGGGCCATTGCCGCAGCCGCTCCAGCGCCGCCGCACCGGCGGGGGTGCAGGGGCCGGAGGCGGGGGCCACCGGGAGGGGGGCGAGGGGAGTGGGGGAGGGAATCGTCATGGCGCCGGGAACGGCAGGGAGGGGCTGGGCATGGCGCCATCCCTCCCCATGATGGGCTCTGAGCGCCCATCGTGTCGTGGCTGATTCCCAGGACTGTGCAGCGGCGGCCTGGCCGGAGCGGGATGCCCACCATCTGCTGGTGAGCGGCGCCCAGATGGCCGCCCTGGAGCAGCAGCTGTTCGCCAGCGGCCTGCCGGTGGAGGCCCTGATGGAGAAGGCGGCCCTGGCCGTGAGCCGGCGCCTGCTGGAGGGCAGCCCTTCCAACCCTGAGCTCCCACTGGCAGCCGGGGTGGTGGTGCTGGTGGGTCCGGGGCACAACGGCGGCGATGGGCTGGTGGTGGCCCGGGAACTGCACCTGGCGGGCCTGCCCGTC
>JAYKHG010000107.1:0-7698 GCA_035284825.1 Cyanobacteriota bacterium | reverse complement strand
AGTTGACTTGTTTCGTCAGGCCTCTTTGCGGCCTCCACCTGTGCCCATGCCCGTCGGTTTTCAACATGTTCAGCGCATTCGTCTTGGGATGGATCGGCTGATGGGCTCCCTTCCAGAGGGCTGGGTGGTCGAGCGTCTCCAGGGGTGGCATCTGCATTTGTTGCAGGATCCCGCTTTTTTGCCGCTCCTGCCCCAGCTGCAAAAGGCACTGCTCCTCGGTCTCCCTGGGCGCCTGCTGGGCTCTGTGGTGCCTTCCCTTCCCCATGCCCCAGTTGTTCATATTGCTTTGCTCCGTCTGCCCCCCCACTCCCCCCAACCCCTTGGCCTGATCCTCACCCGTCGCCTGAACCGGCGCGGCACCTGCTGGGAGGTGGATCATCTGGCTCTCGCCGAGAGCCATCCAGCCCTTTCCCCTGCGGATGGGGAGGTGGTTGAAGCCTTGGTCCGTGAAGCCATTCAGAGCACAAAGGGGGTGGCCAGTTGGATTGCCACCTCCTCCCTCCTCGATGGACAGCGTCAGGCTTTCCTTCGGGCCCAGGGTTTTCAGCAAGTGCGCCTTGACCAACTCTGGCAGTGGCAACCCCAAGGGGAGCTCCCTACCCTCCCTGCGGGGCTCATGGCCCAGCCACTCACCAGGCAGACGGCACCCCTGTTGTGGCACCTGGAACAGTCCTGTTGCCCTGCCCACCTGCGCCAAGTTTTTGACCGTCGCATTGACGACCTGCTCGATCAATCCGGGGGATCCGGCTGGCTCCTGCTGGATGGCAGCCGGAATGAAGCCGTCGCGGCGATTCGCCACCAAACCCATCACCCGGAGGTGGGTTTGGTGGCCGAGCTCAGCGTCCTGCCCGGACGGGACGAGCTCTACGGCCCTGCCACCGCTTGGTTGCTGCACCGCCTCGCCAATCCAGGCACCTCCCTTGTGGTCCGCGCCGATCGGGACGATGGAGCCCGACGCACATGGCTGGAGGGCCTTGGGGCCACCCTGTTGGGCGAGCAACTCCTCATGGCCCGCACGGTTTGGCGACGACAGGAGGCCATCCAGCCGGCCCGTCAGGCGGCCCTCCGGCTCGAAGCCATGCTCGACCAGTGGAAGCCTGCCCCCCGCTCCTTGCCCACGCCAGTCGGCCAGCGCTGAGTGCCCCCCGTTCCCCCCTGTTCTGCCCTTGCCCTGGATGTGGGTCAGAAACGCATTGGATTGGCGGGTTGTGACCCCCTTGGCCTGACGGTCACCCCCCTGCCTGCGCTCCTCCGGCGCAGCCCAGAGGAGGACGCCAAAATTGTTGCGGCCTTGGCCCGGAGGCGCCAGGTCAAATTGTTGGTGGTGGGTCTTCCCCTGGATGCATCCCAGCAACTCACCCGCCAGGCCCGTCACAACCTGCGTTACGGGCGCCGGCTTGAACGGGACATCGCCGCCGAGGGCACCCCATTGCCCCTCCTTTGGATCAATGAATTTGCCACCAGTTGGGCGGCAGCGGATCAATTTGGGCTGCGGGGCGATCGAAGCGGGAAACTGGATAGTGCCGCCGCTGCTCTGCTGCTGGAACAATGGTTGCGGGAGGGTTCTTCCATCGAACCCGAGCCCCTTCCCACTCCCCCCTTACCCGGTTGATCCCATGACCCCTGAACCCCCTGATCTGAACGGGTCGGGAGATGTGCCCACCGTCCTGGTGAAGGATCTCAACGGCAGGGAGATTCTCTGTTTCCTTGAGCACTTGATTCCATTGGATGGCAAGGACTATGCCCTGCTGACCCCAGTCGATACACCGGTGTGCCTTGTGCGCATGGCCCAGGGAGAGGAGGAGAAGGATGAGGTGATTGAAAGCCTCGAAGACGCCGAACCGATTCTTTCCGTAGCCGATGTGGTGTTGCAGGAGCATGACCTGACCCTGGTGCGCTCCGCGGTGACGTTGACCGTGAGTGGGGAGCTGGAAGAACCAGATCCCGATGAGTTGGACGAGGAGCTTGAGGATGAATTGGAGGCGGATGATGAGGAGAGCGACCTGTATGAACTACTGATTCCATTTCGGGCCAATGATCAGGAATACGGTCTTTACATCCCGTTAGACCCCTTCTTCGTCGTCGCCCGCATGGAGGGCCCCTTTGCCCAGGTGGTGGAAGGTGAGGAATTTGAGCGTATTCAGCCCCGCATCGAAGCTGAATTGGATGAGCGGGAGCGGGAGAGCTGACCCTCAGCCATGCTCCGCCAACTCTTCATCCCCGATTGGACTCCAGGCTGTGCTCTCCCCCAGCTCCGGATGGAGGCGTTGGAAGCCAAGGCCGGCAAGGCCATCAAGGCCTTGGTGATTGATGTCGACTGCACCTTGCTCCCCCACCGCAGTTCGCTGTTGCCAGCCCCCGCTGAGCAGTGGCTCCAGGAGGTGGGGGCGCGGCGCCCCATCCACCTCTTCAGCAACAATCCCTCCCGGAGTCGCATCGGTGGGCTCTCCAAGCAGTTGGGCCTTCCCTACACCGCTGGGGCAGCCAAGCCCAGGCGGGGCGCCCTGCGCCGGGTGATCCATCAACTCAACCTCCCCGCTGAGCAGATTGCCCTGCTGGGTGACAGGGTGTTGACGGACGTGGTGGTGGGGAATCGCCTCGGTCTGTTTACGGTGTTGGTCAAGCCGATCGATGCCGATGGACGGCCCAGTCGTCAGGATTGGGTTCAGTCCCTGGAGCAGGAATTGACGGGTTATCTGCGTCATCCGTTTTGGGAGAGATGGCCCTGAACCGTCCCCTGCCCCGTCGCGTCATCAAGGTGGGCACAAGCCTCCTGCGCGGCCAGCCTGAGCGTTCCACAGCCGCCGTGATCACGGATTTGGCCACGTCCATCGCCCGTGCGCAAAGGGCTGGGGAACGGATCGCTTTGGTCACCAGCGGGGCAGTGGGGCTGGGGTGCACCGCCCTGACCCTTTCGCGCCGTCCCACCGACCTTTCTGCCTTGCAGGCTGCCGCCGCCGTCGGTCAAGGACGGTTGATGGCGCTCTATCAAGAGGCCTTTGCCGTCCGCGGGTTGACCGTGGCCCAGGTGCTTCTCACACGGGGAGATTTGGCCTCTCGGCGCAGTTACCGCCGGGCCTGTCAAACCCTGGAGAAGCTGCTCGAATGGAATGTGGTGCCCATCGTGAACGAAAACGACACCCTGGCCACCGATGAATTGCGTTTTGGCGACAACGACACCCTCTCGGCCCTGTTGGCCGTGGCCATTGGGGCGGGGGAGTTGGTGCTGCTCACGGATGTGGACAGGCTCTACTCCGCCGACCCCCGAATCAATGACCAGGCCGTGCCGATTACGGAGGTGAGCGACCCTTCCCATCTGGCTCAACTGCAGGATGGCGCTGGGGGTGGCGGCCAGTGGGGAACCGGTGGGATGACCACAAAACTCACCGCCGCACGCATCGCCACCGCCAGTGGAATTCGGGTGCGGCTGGCCGATGGACGGGATCCGGCCGTGCTGGATGCTCTCCTGGCTGGAGAGAAGGTTGGAACGGTGTTTCAGCCAAGCCCCACCCCCCTCTCCGACCGCAAGGGCTGGCTTGCCCATGCGCTCATCCCCAGTGGTGTTCTGGTGGTGGATTCCGGGGCGGAACAGGCCCTGCGCCACCAGGGAGCCTCCTTGTTGGCGGTGGGCATCCGGGCCGTGGAGGGCAGTTTTGAGCGCTTCGCTCCCGTGCGGCTCCTGGGCCCCGGGGGAGGGGAGATCGGTCGTGGTCTCTGCGGCTTGAGCAGTGAAGAACTGCGGGCGATCTTGGGCCTGGGTCGCGAAGAGATCCAACGCCGGCTGGGGCCGACGGGCAGTGCGGTGGTGCATCGCGATCACCTCGTGTTGACCGCCCGTTGAGGCCAGCCCTTGGGGGGCGGGTCGAGCGGCCTACGATCCGCCCACATCCCGTGGTGGGCTCGCTCCGTCATGCGTTTCAGCCATTTGCTCAGCCAGCTCCCCGCAGTGGTTGAGGCCATGCCTCGCCACCTGGCCGATGATCCAGAGATCCTGGGGGCGGAATCCCTGGAGCGGGCAGGCCCGGGGCAAATCAGCTTCCTGGAACCTGGCCATGCCCCCGCAGCCACCCTGCAAACCACCGCGGCGGCTGCGGTTCTGCTTTACCCAGATGCGGACCTCCAGGCCATGGCCAGCACAAAGGGGTTGGCATGGATTGCAGTTCCCCAGCCTCGTCTGGCCTTTGCGGAGGCTCTTGCTGCCCTCTACCCCAGAAAGCTTCCTCCCCCTGGGGTGCACCCCACCGCTGTGGTGAGTCCTGATGCTTCTTTGGCGCCCAATGCCCACGTGGGGGCCCATGCGGTGATTGGCCCTGGCTGTGAGGTTGGTGGGAGCTGTGTGCTTCACCCCGGCGTGGTGCTTGTAGAAAACGTCCACCTGGGCGAGGGGTGTGAGATTCATCCCAATGCCGTGCTGCACCCTGGATCCCGCCTGGGAAACCACTGCGTTGTGCACTCAGGCGCGGTCATCGGCTCGGAGGGCTTTGGCTTTGTTCCCACCCCACAGGGTTGGCGGAAGATGCCCCAGACCGGCCTGGTGGTTCTGGAGGAGGGGGTGGAGGTGGGTTGCGGCTCGATGATTGACAGGCCCTCCGTGGGGGAAACCCGGGTGGGGGCTGGCACCAAGATCGACAACCTGGTGCATGTGGGCCATGGGGTCACCATTGGCCGTGGCTGTGCCCTGGCTGCCCAGGTGGGGATTGCTGGAGGGGCACGGTTGGGCCATGGGGTCATCCTGGCTGGCCAAGTGGGAGTGGCGAACAGGGCCACCCTCGGAGATGGGGCCATCGCTTCCTCCAAATCCGGCATCCATGGGGACGTCCCAGCGGGGGAGGTGGTCAGTGGTTATCCCGCGATTCCCAATCGGCTTTGGCTTCGCTGCTCGGCGGCGTTCAGCAAATTGCCGGAGATGGCACGTAGCCTCCGCCAGCTCAAGGCCGACCGGCAGGAGTGAGAGGAGTGTGGACGGCTGGCTAGCCTCCCCAAGAGATCAGGGCAGCCCTCACTGCACCGATCACCACCCACCGTTTTGCCCCAGCCGATGACCACCTACCGGATCACCCTGCTTGCTGGCGATGGCATCGGGCCGGAGATCATGGCCGTGGCTCGACGGTTGCTTGAGGTGGTGAGCCTTCGCCATGGCCTCCGTTTTGCGTTTGAGGACCACCCTTTTGGTGGAGCCGCCATCGACGTCTTTGGCGAGCCCCTGCCCCCCTCCACCCTGGAAGCGGCCCGCTCCTCGGATGCGGTGCTGCTTGCTGCCATTGGCAGCCCCCGCTACGACCACTTGCCCCGTGAGAAGAGGCCGGAAACCGGTCTTTTGGCCCTGCGTTCCCAACTGGGATTATTTGCCAACCTTCGGCCGGTGAGGATTTTGCCGGCGCTGCTCGAGGCCAGCACCCTGAAGCGTTCCGTCATTGAGGGGGTGGATTTGCTGGTGGTGCGGGAGCTCACAGGGGGTGTCTACTTCGGGACCCCCAAGGGCCGCATCGAAGCCGAAGGCCGGGTGCGGGCCTTCAACACGATGGCCTACTTCGCCGATGAGGTGGATCGGATCGCCCGGGTTGCTTTTGCCCTGGCCGCCAGCCGTCGAGGTGAGCTCTGCTCCATCGACAAAGCCAATGTGCTCGATGTCAGCCAGCTCTGGCGGGAGCGGGTGGAGGCCATCCATCAAGAGTTTCCCTCGGTGCGGCTGAGCCACATGTATGTGGACAACGCAGCCATGCAGCTGGTGCGGGCGCCCCGCCAATTCGATGTGTTGCTCACGAGCAACCTCTTCGGGGACATTCTCAGCGACGAGGCGGCCATGCTGACAGGATCCATCGGCATGCTTCCCTCCGCTTCCTTGGGAGAAAGCGGACCAGGGTTGTTCGAGCCCATTCACGGTTCTGCCCCCGACATCGCGGGCCAGGACCTGGCCAATCCTCTGGCCATGGTGCTCTCTACCGCCATGATGCTGAGGATCGGGCTCAAGCAAGAGGATGCCGCCTCAGACCTTGAGGCGGCCGTGGACCGGGTGTTGATGGCGGGGTTCCGTACGGCTGACCTCTGGAGCGAAGGCACCACCAGGCTCGGATGCAGTGAGATGGGGGAACGCCTGGAGGCGGAACTGATGGCGAACCAGGGGTCTTTTTAATCCAATCATGGCGACCCGGTGGGACCTGGGCCGATGACCTGCCAAACTTTCTGACGTCTTCAATACCTGCGTCCGATGTCGAAGCGTCATCCGGTTGTTGCCGTCACCGGTTCCTCAGGCGCGGGCACGAGCACCGTGAAGCGCGCCTTTGAGCACATTTTTGCCAGGGAGGGCATCGTGCCTGCGGTGGTGGAGGGTGACAGCTACCACCGTTATGAGCGTGGCCCGATGAAGGAAGCCATGGCCGATGCCGTGGCTCGCGGGGAGAATTTTTCCCACTTCGGTCCGGAGTCCAACCTGTTTGACAAGCTGGAAGAGCTGTTTCGAGTCTATGGAGAAACGGGCAGCGGTGAGAAGCGCTACTACCTCCACTCCGTGGAGGAAGCGGCCGAACACAACGGACGTTTGGGCACCCAACTGGAGCCCGGGCAATTCACCCCCTGGGAACCGATCCCCGGAGCAACGGATCTCCTCTTCTATGAGGGGCTCCATGGGGGTGTGAAGGGTGAGGGATATGACGTCGCTGCCTTCGCCGACCTGCTGGTGGGTGTGGTGCCCATTGCCAACTTGGAATGGATTCAGAAGATCCATCGTGATAACGCAGAGCGCGGCTATTCAGCCGAGACCATTGTTGATACGATCCTGAGAAGGATGCCAGACTATATCAACCATATCTGCCCTCAATTTAGCCGTACCGATATCAATTTTCAGCGGGTGCCAACGGTGGATACCTCGAACCCCTTCATCTGCCGCAATATCCCAACCGCTGATGAAAGCTTTGTCATCATTCATTTCCGCAAAGGGGCAAGGGAAAAGTGGGGCATCGACTTCACCTATCTGCTCGACATGATCCATGATTCTTTCATGTCCAGCCCCACAAGCATTGTTGTGAATGGTGGCAAGATGGGTTTCGCAATGGAATTGATTCTCACCCCCATCATCCACCGCATGATTGAGGAGAAGAAGCACATCGCCTGAGTTCCTGTTGATTGCTCCCCGTTTGCCGATCCATTGGCCCCAAGCAGAACTTGGGATGTTGACGGCATTCCTCGGGGCTTGCTTCGGGAGCTTTCTCAACGTTGTTGTTTGGCGTCTGCCGCGCGAGGAATCGGTGCTCTGGCCCCCAAGCCACTGTCCCCGTTGCGGCACGTTTTTGGCCTGGTTTGAGAACATTCCCTTGCTGTCCTGGATGGTCCTCCGCGGTCGCTGTCGGCATTGCCAGGCTCCGATTAGTCTCCGCTATCCCGCCGTGGAAGCCCTCTGCAGCGGGGTATGGGTGCTCTTGCTCCTTGCTCGGCCTGATGCCATGGGACCCAGCCCACTCCCCGCCCTTGTGTGGTTGGCGGGTTGGATCTTTGGAAGCCTGCTCTTGCTTTTGGCCCTAGTGGATGGGGATCAACTTTGGATTCCGGAGCCTCTGACCCGTTGGGGTGTGGTGGCAGGATGGGTGTTGACAGTCTGGGTGGGCTGGCAGCAGGCGCCTGCTCTGGCGCGAAGCCTTTTGGCCTCCCATCTGGTGGCGGCCGCCTTGGGCCTTTTGGGCTTTGAGGCCCTGGCGGCCCTGG